>JBCBTA010000228.1:0-5691 GCA_039818905.1 Planctomycetota bacterium | reverse complement strand
CGGGACGTACGACTATGTGGTCGATCGGCGGTTCCAGGATGTGCGCCTCACTGACGCGGGGCATGTGCGAGCCGAGGAGCTGACGCGCGACCTTGGCGGACCGTGGCGCAGCCCACGGCGCCGGGAGGAACTCCTGACGCAGGCACTCGCAGCCCGTGAGCTGTACATCCTGGGCGATCAGTACGTCGTGCAAGATGGGCGCGTCGTCATCATTGACGAGTTCACCGGTCGTCTGCTGCCCGATCGAACCTGGCGTGATGGCTTGCACCAGGCCGTCGAGGCCAAGGAAGGGCTCGACGTGCAGTCGATGCAGGAGACCCTGGCGCGGATCAGCTTTCAACGTTTCTTCAGCCTGTACGACCATCTTGGTGGCATGACAGGCACCGCGCGCGAGTGTGCGACTGAGTTGTGGCAGACCTATCGCCTCCCCGTGGTCTGCTTGCCGACGCACAAGCCGTGCGCACGGGAGCCCCTGCCGCAGGTGACGGTGGCGACAACCGAGGAAAAGTGGAACCGCGTCATCGACGAGATCACGCGCGTCCACGGCGGGGGGCGACCAGTGCTTGTCGGGACGCGAAGTGTGGCAGCCAGTGAGCAGCTCAGCACCCTGCTGCACGCACAGGGGCTCGAACACGAGGTACTCAACGCGGTGCGCCACGCGGAGGAAGCCGAGATCGTCGCTTCCGCCGGCCAGCCGGGACGCATCACCATCGCGACCAACATGGCCGGCCGCGGCACCGACATCGCACTGGGCAGCGGTGTGGCGGAAGCGGGGGGCCTGCATGTTCTTGCCACGGAGCGGCACGAGTCGCCACGCGTGGACCGGCAGCTCTACGGCAGGGCGGGTCGTCAGGGAGATCCTGGCTCGGCGCGCACCATTGCCGCGCTCACGGATGAGGTCATCCGCCGCTACGCCGGCCCGATGCAGTGGCTCGGACGAGTTGCTGGCCCCGCCCGACGCAGCGTGTTTCGCGTCGCACAACGCAGGGCGCAGGCGATGGCGGCCCGACGACGCCGACAGGTCATGCGCAGCGACGAGACGTACGAGGAGTCGCTGGGCTTCGCCGGGCAGGAGCAGTAGGCACATTTCTGCTCGACGGCGGGTGCGCGGGGTCTATAGTCCACTCGTGGTGCATCTCCTGACACAGCACGTGACCTGGCTCGACCGCTGCGGCTGTCCGTGCCATCCGTGGACCCCGTGTATGTGGGGCTGCTGACGCCCGTCATGGCCCGGCTTCGGCCGAGACAGCCCGCACCACTCTTCATCCGTCATCGTGCTTTGCCTTCCCGACGCCGCGCCCGCCGCGCTAGTGATCAGAGAGAACGTCCGCATGGATCGTGACAGACGTGTGTACGACGACGTCTTCCAGCTCCTTCCGGGGCCGGAGAACCCGACGCCGATCGTGCGGCTGAATCAGATGGCGCCCGAAGGCAGCGCGCTGTACGCCAAGCTGGAATGGATGAATCCGTTCGGATCCGTGAAGGATCGGGCTGCATGGTCCATGCTCCAGGCGCTGCAGGGGGATGGTGGGCTCACCGAGGGTGATGATGGTCGGGGCGTCGTCGAGCCGACCAGCGGCAACACTGGGCTGAGTCTGGCGGCCATGTGTAGTGCGATGGGATATCGATCCCGCATGGTCGTGCCCAACAAGGTGCCGCTGGAAAAGAAGGTCTTGCTGAAGATCGTCGGCGCGGAGCTGGATGTCATCAACGACAACCTGTGCCCTTCGCCAGGGATGGGTGACGGTTCAATCGGGCTCGCCAAGAGCCACGCCAAGGCCCAGCCCAATCGCTACACCATGCCGAATCAGTACGAGAACGAGGCCAATGTCCAGGCGCACATGCGGACGACGGGGCCCGAACTCTGGCGGCAGTCCGCCGGCGGCATCACGCACCTGTTCACGTCGCTGGGAACCTGCGGCACCGTGACCGGCTGCTCCCGGTATCTCAAGGAGCGGAACCCCGACATTCGCATCATCGCCGTGCAGCCGACGGAGGGTCACGATGTCCCCGGCCTGCGCAACATCAGTGAGCTCGATGTCAGCAAGCTCTACGATCCGAGTCTCATCGACGAGGTGCTCGAGATCGAGCACGAGCTGGCGTACACGCGTGCGGTGGAGCTCTGCCGCAGCGAAGGACTGCTGGCAGGTCCGAGCAGCGGGCTCATCTACGAGGGAGCGCGCCGCATTGCCGAGCGCGAGAGCGTCGGATTCGGCGTCATGATCTTCTGCGACAACATCTTCAAGTACGTCTCGAACCTCATCAAGCACATGCCGGAGCTCGCTGAAGACACAACCGCATGACATCCGCCACATCGGGCGATTCGAAAGACACACGTTCTCTGGAGCACTTTCATGGCTGAATACGCACACCCCGAAGTTCTGGTGACGACGGATTGGGTCCTCGAGCACATCGGCGATGCGAGCGTCAGGTTCGTCGAAGTCGATGTTGACACCAAGGCGTACAAGGCGGGGCACATCCCCGGCGCAGTGGCCTTCAACTGGCAGACGCAGCTGCAGGACCAGGTTCAGCGCGACGTTGTTTCCAGGGAGCAGTTCGAGGCGCTCGTCAGCCGTGCGGGCATCGCACCCGAAGACACAGTCATCCTGTACGGAGACAACAACAACTGGTTCGCGGCGTATGCCTTCTGGCTCTTCAAGCTCTACGGCCATGAGGATGTCAGACTCATGAACGGTGGACGGGCCAAGTGGCTCAACGAAGACGACAAGCCGCTCACCATCGAAGAGCCTGCGATTGCGCCGACGAACTACGCCGCGAAGTCGATCAACCCGGCACTGCGGGCCCTGTTGCCGGATGTGCTCGCGGCACAGGGCGGCGGGACCCACCTCATCGACGTGCGGAGTCCCGACGAATTCAGCGGCAAGGTGATTGCGCCTCCCGGCATGGATGAAACAGCCCAGCGAGGTGGACACATCCCCGGGGCCCGCAATGTCCCGTGGGCGACGGCCGTCGCGGCCGACGGTACGTTCAAGCCCGCGGATGAGCTGCGCGAGATCTACCTCGACGGCGCCGGCGTGAAGCCGGAGGAGCCGACCATCGCGTACTGCCGCATCGGCGAGCGATCCAGCCACACATGGTTCGCGCTGCGGTATCTCCTGGGCGTGGAGAACGTACGCAACTACGACGGCTCGTGGACGGAGTACGGCAACCTGGTGGGTGCTCCCATCGAGCGCTGACTATTCGTCCATCAGGACGGCGTTCTCGATCAGGCCGATGTGGCTGTACGCCTGCGGGTGGTTCCCAAGGGCAAGTTCGAGGTCCGGTTCGTACTGCTCGCTGAGCAGACCGGTGGTTCCGACCAGCGCGATCATGTCATCGAACATGCGCCGTGCGTCCTCCTTGCGCCCCACCAGCCAATAGGCGTGGATGAGCCAGGCTGCGCACAGGTGGAAACCACCTTCCTTGCCAGGGAGCCCATCGTCGGCGATGTAGCGGTACACCGTGGGTCCCTTGCGCAGGTGGGTCTCAATGGCCTCGACGGTGCGCACGAAGCGATCGTCGGTGGGCTCGAGCAGGCCGGAGAGACCGACGCACAGCGCCGCCGCGTCGAGGTCATCGCCGTCGTACGCCGCGGTGAACGAGCCAACGTTCTCCTTCCAGCCATTCTCCAGCACATCGGATGCGATCTCATCGCGCAGCTGCACCCAGTCGTCGCGCTCTCGGTCCAGAATGGCCTTGGCGACACGGATCGCGCGATCCACGGTCATCCAGCACATGACCTTGGAGTGCACGTGATGACGCCGAGGCTTGCGGATCTCCCAGATGCCATGGTCGGGCTCCATCCAGCGGGACGAGACGGCTTCGACCATCGCCTCGACGAGTCGCCAGTGATGCGTCGAGAGCGGCGCTTCCCGCTCACCGAGCTGCGCAACCAGATCGACGATCGGACCGAAGACGTCAAGCTGGATCTGGCGCGATGCCGCGTTGCCGATGCGCACCGGCCGACTGCCTCGGTAGCCGCCAAGTTCGGGAATCTCGGCTTCGACGTGATGCTCCGTGCCTGTCACCGAGTACAGCGGCTGCAGCCTGCCCGGCGCTGAGCATGTCTCCAGCACATCGAGGACCCAGTCGAGGTACGCCATGGCTTCGGTCTGACTGCCGAGCTTCACGAGGCTTGATGCGCTCATCGCCGCATCGCGCAGCCAGCAGAAGCGGTAGTCCCAGTTCCGCACGCCGCCGATCGTTTCTGGCAGGCTGGTCGTTGCCGCCGCGGCGATCGCACCGCTCGGGCCGTAGCACAGGGCCTTGAGCACCAGCGCGCTGCGCTGCACCAGTTCCTCTGCCTTCTGCGGCAGCGTCAGTCCGCTCGTCCACGACTGCCAGTAACGGTTGGTGAGCGACATGCGCTCCGACGGGCGCTTGGCACCCTCGCGCAGCGAGCCCGTGCCGTAGCGCAGCTCGAGTTCAAGCGGATCGGCGCCGAGGCGCACCTCCGCCGTCGCGATCTCGTGGACGCCCTCGGTGTGGATCTCCCATTCCACGCCCGGCGAGCGCAGCACGATCGGGTCAAGCGTGTCCTCGACTTCGAGGCCGCCATCCTTCCGGCGCAGTCGCGTGGGCGTGCGTCCAAAGTCGAGGCGCGGTGCAAACTCGATGATGGCGGTACCGGTGCCCTTGATGATGCGGATGAGATCGCATCGTCCGGCCCTTTGATCGACGCGTCCTGCAGAACAGTCGAGGAAGTCGGTGACCGTCATGCCGTCGGGCCACACCGTCTCGAGCACCATGGACTGCGATCGATACCGCTGCAGCGCCGGCTTGTCGGCGTCCTTGGCCCGCACGGTGAAGTGGCCGTCGGGCGGTCCCCCGAGCAACTCGGAGAAGAGTGCCGGGGAATCAACGCGGGGCACGCACAGCCATGTGATTCGACCCGTCGGCGTGACCATGGCGCTGGTGCGCTGATCGGAGAGCAGGGCATGTTCTTCGATGGGTGTCGCACCGGCGCCGTGCAGCCACCGGATGCGCTCCTCACAGATTCGTGCGAGCAGTTCGGCGACTTCGGCGGGGCTCTCGACGCGGAACTCCGCCGCGGATTCGCCATCGCCGACCTTGACGCCAACGTCCGGGCCGGTGAGGCGGACGAAGACATCCTCGTCGGTGACATCGTCGCCGAGGAAGATCGCCGCGGTCGCGCCGACGCGATGGCGCAGCGCCTGCAGCGCGGTGCCCTTGTGCGTGTCAACCACGCCGAGCTCGACGACCATCTTGCCCTTCTTGACGTTGACGCCGTCCTGCGCCGCCGGACCTTCCATCACGCGACGCACGACTTCGGTCGCCACCGCGTCAGGCACGTTGCGATAGTGGAATGCGACGCTGGCCGGCTTCTCCTCGACGCGAAATGCGCCGTGCTCACCCGCCAGGGCATGCAGTTCCTCGGCGACGAGTTCGCGCAGCTTGCGTTTGTCATCGGACATCCGGCGGAACATGCCGAGCTCGAACTCGCTGCCATGGCTGCCGACGAGGTGGACCGCGTTGTTCAGGTTGGTGAGCTTGGCGAGGTCTTCCAGGGCTCGGCCCGAGATGACCGCGACGTGGGTCTGCGGCAGGGCGCAGAGATTGTTCAACGCAACTTCTGCTTCCCGCAGCGGCTCGGCGTCCGCGGGATTGTCCACGATGGGCGACAACGTCCCGTCGTAGTCGCTTGCCACGAGCAGGACTGGCGTCCGTGCT
>JBCBTA010000227.1:0-5724 GCA_039818905.1 Planctomycetota bacterium | reverse complement strand
CGTCCTTGCCGCTGACGCCTCGAGCCCGATCGAGCGCACCCTCCAGCACGACCTTCGCCTGTCGCGGCACCTGCCACCACGTCTCGCCCGTCGCCCAGATCGCCGCTGCATCGGTGCGCACGACCGGCGTCCCCACTGCTCCAACCGCGCCGTACAGATTCGAGTGCGAGTCTGATCCCACGATCAGACTGCCGGGCGTGACATACCCCTCTTCAACCATGACCTGGTGCGCGATGCCACGACCGGGCGGGTAGTAGTCGATTCCCTGCCGTCCCGCGAACGCCTGGATCCGCGCATACTTCCCGAGGTTCTCAGGCGTGATGTTCTGGATGTCGTGGTCCATCGCGAAGACCGGCTGGCGAGGATCCGTGACCGGTGCGTCCTTGCCGGCGATCGCCTCGTACTTGGGAATGACCGCCCCAGTGTTGTCATGCGTCATGACGTGCTTGGGACGGATCCGCACATAGTCGCCGGCGCGCGGACATGCATCGTCCCCGGCGCCAACGACGTAACGCCCGACGATCTTCTCGATGGCCGTCCTCATCGCGCCGGCTCCATCAAGCGCCGAGAATGCCGAGATATGCCCGCCACACACCGACTGCATCACTCCGCTGCCGCGCAAGTGCCTTGCAGATCTGCGCGACGTGATGCAAGTCGTGCACTGCCCACGTCTCGAGCAATTGCCGCATCGTCACCCCGCCGAGGTCGGGATGCATCCCACGGCTCTGCAGCGCCGCATCGTCGAGCTGTAGCGACGCCAGCTCCGCGATGACCCGAGCACGAACGACGCCGAATTCGTCGAGTAGCTCCTGCATCGACTTGCCATGGTCCCGCTTGTACATCACGTACCGATCGAAGGGTACGAACGGAACGGCATCACCATGCTCGAGAATGTGCCTGGCACGCGGCACCCAGTCATCCAGGTCACCCCAGATGAGGTGACCGACGACATCGAACGCACTGAACGTCTCTGCGCCATAGTTCGTGCGGCAGACATCGTCAGGGAGCCCTTCGAGCAGCGCGCGGACGACATCCGGCGTCCTTCGCAGCTGCTGCATGATGAAATCCAGTTCGCGCGACGTCACGGTGCACACCTCCGCAGGAGTATATGAACCACCCCGCCGTGCACGGAATCAGACGAGTGATGATCACGTGGCCCCAGGGGGCGATGCGCGATCGGACCGCAGCATGCCGTAGCACACCTCATCCTGCCACTCACCGAGACGCTTGAATCGGCGTCGCATCACGCCTTCGTGGCGGAACCCCACCTTCTGCAGGACGCGTCCCGATGCGGCATTCCAACCCCAGTGCGTTGCCTCGATACGCTCCAGGCCGAGCATGTCAAAGCCGTGATTGATGACGGCGCGCACCGCCTCGGTGGCATAGCCAAGCCCCCAGTGATGCACGTCGAGGACGTAGCCAAGCATGCCACGCCCGTGCTCCGGCGTCAGACGCAGCCCGATCGAACCGATCAGTTCTGCGCTCGGCGCGAGGGTGATGACCCACTGAACGGAGGTCCCGGCGTCATGCTCACGCCCACACAGCTCGATCCACTCCAGCGCATGTTGCTCGGTATATGGATGCGGAAAGCTGCTCGTCCCTCGCGCGACATCGAGCTGGCCGTTGACGCGCACGATCGACGGCCCATCCTGCTGCGTCGGCACGCGCAACAGCAGTCTTTCGGTCTGCAAGGGCGTAGCAGGCATCTGAGCCGCGGACCGCGAGTTCACACCGCCGTCCCGTCCTCGCGCAGTGTCGCGATCGCCTCGGCGCACAGCACCTCGAACGTGCCAAGAACCGCCGGTGAGTCCGGCGCTTCGGTGCCATCCGGCTCGAGCTTGCGGTAGGTCCCGTCGGGCTGCAGTTCCCACGCCCGCTTGCGGTCCTGGAGGTTGACCTGCAAGGCCCGGTGCATCGAGCGGCGGGCCTCGCGATCGTCCACGGGTGTCACCACTTCGACGCGCTCGTCGAGATTGCGGTGCATCCAGTCCGCCGATCCCAGCAGCCATGCACCATCCACCGGATCCTCGTATCCCCCCGAGAAGTGGAACATTCGGGCATGCTCGAGGAAGCGGCCGACGATGGAGATCACGCGGATATTCTCGCTCAGGCCCGGGACGCCGGGGCGCAGCGAGCAGAAGCCGCGGACATTCAGCGTCACCTCGACACCCGCTTGCGACGCTTCGTACAGCTTGTCAACGATCTTCAGGTCTTCAAGCTGGTTCATCTTCCCGACGATCCGCGCCGGGCGGCCCGCCCGGGCATGGGCCATCTCCTGATCAATCATCTCCAGGAAGCCGCTGCGCAGTCCGTGCGGGGCGACCAGGAGACGGTTGTACGTCCCCTTGCGCGAGCGACCGGTCAGCACGTTGAAGACGTCCATGACGTCTTCCGTCAGCTCCGGATCGCAGGTCAGAAGACCGAGATCGGTGTACAGCTGGGCTGTGTCTGGGTGATAGTTCCCCGTCCCGATGTGCGCATACCGGCGCAGCCCGCTGCCTTCCCGGCGCACCACCAGTGAACACTTGCAGTGCGTCTTGAGCCCCAGCACGCCGTAGGCCACGTGCACGCCGTGATCCTCAAGTTGCCGCGCGAAGCGTACGTTTCGATCCTCGTCGAACCGAGCACGCAACTCCACAAGACACGCCACCGCCTTGCCGGCATCCGCCGCGCGGATCAGGCTGTCAATAAAGGGCGAGTCGCGCGACGTGCGGTACAGCGTCTGCTTGATCGCCAGGACGTTCGGATCGTCCGCAGCCTCGGCAATGAATCGCTCGACGGAGTTGCGGAACGATTCGTAGGGATGATGGACGAGGATGTCGCGCTCGCGGATCGCCGCAAAGACGTCCGACGTCTCGTCCCGCAGCCGCCGCGGCATCACCGGCCTCCAACGCGGCAGCTTCAGATCCGGCCGATCCAGCGACAACAGCTCGAGCAGATCGGCATACTCCATCGGGCCGCGCCGGTGGTAGACATGCTCCGGGGTCAGATCCAACTCCTCAAGCAGCAGGTCCATGATGCCGCTCGAGGGATCTGGCCCCGTCTCGATACGCACCGGATCAGCGAATCGGCGCTGCTTCAGCTCGGCCTCCACGTGCTCCAGCAGCGTCTCGAAGCCTTCGAGGTCCTCCGCATCGCCGCTCGCGCTCCGCGTTACGCGGAAGGGCATCACCTCGGCGATGTGCATCCCGGGAAAAACCTCGTGCAGGTTGTTGATGATCACCTGCTCCTGCGGCACCAGGCGGACGTTGGTCGGATCAGGCACCGTTCCGATCTCGCCGGACTCGGGCACCGAGACCAGCCGCGGCACGGGGTCCGGGATCTTCAGCCGCGCGAACTGCCGCTCGCTCTCAGGATCCGCCGAGAGCAGCACACCGAGGTTCTCCGACAGGTTGGAGATGAACGGGAAGCGATGCCCGGGATCGACCGAGAGCGGCGTCAGCACCGGAAAGACATTGTCGCGAAACCATGCATCGACACGTTCGCGATCCGGGGCCGACAGCGACGCGTACTCGACAATCTCAATGCCGTGGGCCAGCAGCTCGGGCTTGATGTCGTCGTACCAGAACCGTGCCTGCGTCTCCTGCAGCGACTCGACGCGCTCACGCAGCGTGTCGAGCTGCTGGCGCACAGTCATGCCATCCGCCGAGGACACCTCCACGCCGGATCGCAAACGCCGCCACATGAGCGCGAAACGCTTCATGTAGAACTCATCGAGGTTGCTGGTGAAGATCGACAGGAACCGCACACGTTCCAGCAATGGCAGTTGCGGGTCCTCGGCCAGCGCCAGCACACGTTCGTTGAATCGAAGCCACGAAATGTCCCGCCCAATGTAGCGCGGGAGCGGCTCGGCGGACTGGCTGGGATCGTGCATCATGCCGGCACCAGATGCTACGCGCCCGCGGCCCAAAAATGAAACGGGCCGGCCATGATCGGCCGGCCCGCATGAGATGCAACGTGCTCGGAGAGCTTAGCGGTAGAAGTTGTAGGGATCGTGAATGAAGTAGTGGTCGAACGGCTCCAGCGGCGGAAGCTTGATGAACGGACGGCCGTCGGCATCTTCCTCGATGTTCTGGAAGAAGAACGGCATCGACCAGCGACCGCTCGTCGGACGCTCACGGATGCCCGTCTCGCGAATCTCGTCCACCGTGGTGTTGACCCAGTTGATCTTGACCGCCTCGTCGGCGAACTCTTCCCAGTCGCCGTCGGAGTTGTTCTCGTACATCAGCTCGACGAAACGCTCGTAGCTGACGCCCATTCTGTCGGCGACAGGCACTGCCAGGCGGCGAGCCCACTCGTTGCCATTGTCGAGCTGCTCCTGCTGCTGCGTCAGGTTGCCGAACATCCCGCTGGACATCTGGTGGTGCAGGATGATCGCGTTCGGGTACGCGTAGGAGTGGTCCGCGAGCGTCGTGATGACGGCGGCCATGCTGGCGGCATACGACTTCACGACGACGTGCACCGGGGCCGGGCTCGACTCCATCGCCTTGACGATCCGGTAGCCCTCCATCACCGAGCCGCCGGGGCAGCGATCGATGACGATGAAGATGGGCATCTCCTTCGACTGGTTGTTGAAGAAGTGGATCCGCTCGGTGACGTAATCGGCCGTGCCGGTCACGATCGCACCATTCAGCGAGATGCGGCGATCGGAGACGTACAGCGTGCCATCGACCAGCGGGTCACGCAGGTACTCGATGTCCGCGGTGACCTTGTCGTTGACCTCGTTCTTGGTCTCGAGGACGCTGAGCTGTCCCTTCAGCTCCGCAAGCTTGGCCTGGTACTGCTGGCTGGCGTAGTCGGTCTCGGTCTTCTGACGCTTGACCTCAGCCGCGCGCAGCGAGTTCTCCGCGGTGATCATCGACGCCTCGGCCTTGATCTGCTCGACCTCGCGATCCCGCTTGGTCTTGCGCAGCTTGGCCTCCGCCTCCATCTGAGCGACGGACTGGCGGAGATCGGCCAGAGCACGCTCCTGACGCGCCTTCTCGAGCGAGGCCTGCGACTCAAGCTCGGCCCGCTCCAGCTCGCGCTGGATCAACTCGTTCCGCTGACGCTGCTGCAGCAACTGGTACTCGACCTTGAGCTGCTCCAGCTCCTCACGCATCAGCTCCAGCTCGCTCTTCGCCTCCTCGACGGTCTCCGCCTCGGCGGACCCATCCTGGGCCATCGCCGGCGTTCCGCCGAGTGACATGGCCAGCAGGCCGGCAAGCAGATTCAACTTCAATTGCATCGTCGCAAACCTCCTCAGAAGTCTTCTTGTCGGCCCTGGGGCCGTGCACGCCGCGATTCGGCGGCTCGTCGAACCTTCGACTGTATCCATCACTTCGGCCGCTCTCTCCGGTTGGCTTCACCCACGTCGGGTACACCCGCAGCTCGTCTCCCGGTTGCAGCAATTCCCGGGCCGACTTCAGTCCCAGCGGCACATGTCCCCCAGTGCGCCACGATGTACGCTGTCGCCCCCCGACCGCCGATTGGTCGGCCCAGGAGGTCGCTCGCACCATGACATTCGTGCACCGTCTCTCACCTGTTCTGGCACTCACCTGCAGCTTTGGCATGGCCCACGCCGAGGTCACCACCCTGGCGACCAGCCCGGGCGGACGTGCCATCGAGCTCATCACCATCGCCGACGACGCCCAGGACGGGCCGGGAATCCTCATCATCGCCGGTGTCGATCCCGATGCCCCCGCCTCGACGCGCGTGGCCCGGGGCCTCGCCGACGCGTTGGCG
>JBCBTA010000226.1:0-5757 GCA_039818905.1 Planctomycetota bacterium | reverse complement strand
GGTGCTGTGGAACAAGGTCGTCGTTGATGTGCTGGGCGATGATGTCGTCAGCGGCATCGTCGTCGAGGACACCACGACGGGTGAACGCTCCGAGGTCGAGGTCAAGGGCCTCTTCATCGCGATCGGTCATACCCCGGCAACGAAGTTCCTGCGCGACAGCGGTTTGGAGTTCGATGACGCCGGGTACATCCACCTGGAGGCGCGTCACAGTGCGACCAACATCGAAGGCGTCTTTGCTGCCGGCGATGTCGCCGATGCCGAGTATCGCCAGGCCGTGACCGCTGCCGGCATGGGATGCCAGGCTGCCCTCGATGCCGAGCGCTGGCTTGGCGATCAGGGACTGGCGTAACCGTCAGGCGCTCGCCGGGTCATGCTGCGGCAGCAGCGGCTCGTCGTCATCGTCATCACCGAGCACGCGCAGAACGAGTCGATCCATCGCCTCGGCCGTCGCCATCTCCTCGACGACGGTCTCGTTTGCGCCCAGGCCGTGGGCCATCATGGCCCGGCTGAGGAAGTTCGTCCGCGCGATGATAAAGACGGACGGGTTGATCGCCTTCGCAGTCCGGCAGGCCCGCAGCACGCCATCCTCATCGGGAATCGTCAGCACCAGCGCCGTGGCGTGGTCGATACCCGCGCTCTCGAGGATGTGCGGATCAGAGATGTCGCCGTAGACCATGGAGCGTCCGAGGCGGCGCTGATTGCGCACGGTTTCGGGGTTCATCTCGACGATGGTGACCGACGCCTGCTTGGAGGCGAGACGTTCGCAGACCGCCCGGCCGACGACGCCGTAGCCCGCGACGATGACATGCCGGCGCACGGTTGCCTCACCATCCGCCTGCGCATGACGCTCGTCGGCGTCGAGCATGCGCTCCGACCGTGTCCACGGCGCTGTGCGTGTGAGGCCGAAGCGCATGACGATGCCGTCGGCCAGCGAGATCATCGGTGGCGTCACCATCAGCGACAGACCGATCACGCAGATGAAGATGCCGAGCGTGTCAGAGTCGAACAGCGGTCCCTGCGCCTCTTGCATGATCAGCAGCCCGAACTCACCGCCCTGCGCGAGCGACAGCCCCACCTTGAGCGCGACCCCGAGAGTCGTGCCCGACGCCCAGCAGCAGCCGGCGATGACGAGCGTCTTGACCGAGAGCAGGGCCACGGTGATCAGCAGAATGACGAGCCAGAACTCGCGCAGCACATCGGGATCGATCTGCATGCCGAGCACGGTGAAGAAGACGGCGATGAAGAGGTCTCGAATCGTGCCGATCTGTCCACTGAGCTGATGGCGAAAGGGTGTGGCCGACAACAGGAAGCCGCCGAGGAATGCGCCAAGTTCGGCGCTGAGTCCGAGGATCGTCGTGATGGCTCCGGCGCCGATGGCGAAGGCCACCGAGACGACCATCAGCACCTCACCCGTGCCCGCACGGGCTGCCTCCTGCAGGATCCGCGGCAGCACGAAGCGGCCGAACAGAATCAGCCCGAGAACGCCGCCAAGCCCCTTGGCGCCTCCCACCACCAGTTCGCCGATGTCCTCGACGATCCCGCCGTCGTCCGGCGTGACAGCTGTGACGTCCTGCGCGATCAGCGCCAGCGGCGGGATGACCAGAAGCATGCCGATGACCGCGAGATCCTGCACGACCAGGATCCCGAGGCTGAGTCGCCCGCTCATGCGCGACATCTGGCGGCGCTGCTGCAGGATGCGCAGCACCACGGCCGTGGATGACAGGCTCAGTGCCATGGCCACGACAAGGCCACCGGGCCACGAGATACCCGTGAGCAGAATCAGCGGCCACAGCAGGAGGATGGTCCCGATGATCGAGCCCATCGCAACGGCGAGCATCCGTCCCAGCGCGCCGCGCAGGGCGTGCAGGTCGAAATGCAGGCCGATGCCGAACATCAGCAGCACGATGGCGAGGTGGCTGATCTCCTGCACGTCCGCGTCGCCCTGCACCAGGCCGAGCGCGCTGGGTCCGATGACGGCACCGGTGATCAGGTACGCCGGCACCACCGCCAGGCGCAGGCGCCGTGCGAGCATGGCCACCACGCCCGCCGCGGCCAGGATGAGGACCAGCGACGTCGTGAGGGTGGATTCATCCCCGGAGGCTCCGGCGGCGAGAAGGAGCGGCATGAGCGGATCCTACGCTCTCGGGCGCAGGGTGCGCACGCAGCGCCTGCGCGTCAGGCCATCACCAGACCGGTCTGGGCCCGGGCGGCGCGAATCACTGGCACGGGTCGTTCAAGGGATCGGGTGCCGATCGGCAGGCGTTCGTACAGCCGGTGGATGATGGTGCCGGGCGGGAATCGCTTTTCCGCCAGCTCATACAGGGCCTGCTCATGCCGGTCGTCCGAGATAAGGATGGTGTCGGCCAGGTCGGTCACCGCGCCGGAATCGATGTCCTTCACGGGGCGGCCCTGGTAGGTGTGCGGCACGTCCGGCTCGCTGAGCCCGGCGCACGTGAGATAGGCGCAGATCGGGAATGCCCGCATGCCGTGGATGTTCTGGTGAAGCCACGTCGCATGGTCCAGCCGTCCAAAGACCGCCAGACGATCATGACAGCGGTAGACCATGCGGTCGGCCAGGCGATCCAACCGCTCGGCGACCAGTGCGATCAGCAGCTCTTCGTTGGTGAAGATGCGGGCGGCATGCTCGTGGCTCTTCATGGTCGTGTGCTCCCGTGGTGTGGCGATGCATGCGAGAGGAGCGAACGACGTGCCACCATTGCCGGGCCCCACGAGGCCGCGTAGACTGGCGGCTCATCCTGAAAACGAAGGGTGCATTCGTGTCCACACCGCAGCAGATGACAGTCAGCGTGACCGGCGCCACGGGCTTCGTGGGGCGGTATGTCGTCCGTGCCCTGCTCGGGCAGGGGCACGCGGTCCGGGCACTGGTGCGGGATCCGGCCAAGGCATCCTCCGTGTTGCCGAGCGATGGCGTCACCCGCGTGGTCGGCGACGTCTTCGAGTCCGCGGCGGTGCGCGACCTGGTCGATGGCGCTGATGCCGTGGTGCACACCATTGGCATCCGCCGCGAGGTCCCGCCCGAGATCACGTTCGCCCGCCTGCATACCGAAGCGACGAGGCGCGTGCTCGATGCCGCCGTCGGACAAGGCGTGCGGCGATGGGTGCAGGTCTCGGCATTGGGCGTTCGTCCCGGTGCTCCCGCGGCGTACTACCGGAGCAAGTACGCATCCGAGCAGTTGGTGCGTGGCAGCGGCCTGGAGTGGACGATCCTTCGTCCCTCACTCATCCACGGTCACGACGGCGAACTGATCGGCATGATCCGCGATTGGTCGCTCGGTCGTGCGGCACCACGATTCTTCATTCCGTACTTCACGCGACCTGAGTTCGGCGAGGGCTCACCGCCCAAGCCACCGACGCTCGTCTCGCCGATGATTGCGCCGGTCGCCGTGGAGGATGTCGCCGCGATGGCGTGCGCCGCGATCGAGCGGAGCGAGGCGGTCGGCGAGATCTACCCGCTTGCCGGTCCGGACGAGATCGACTGGCCGACGCTGCTCAGCACGGTTCGCGATGCGATCCCGCTCGCTGATGAGCGCAAGAAGATCATCGGTGTTCCTGCGCACGCGGCGCTGGGCATGGCACACGCCGCGGGCGCGCTGGGGCTGTCCCAAGCGCTGCCCTTCGGCACCAGTGAGCCGGTGATGGCGATGGAGGACTCGGTTGCCTCCACCGTCAAGGCCCGCGAGCACCTTGGATTCGAGCCGCGCCCGTTTGCTTCGACAGTTGCCGCGTACGCGGACCGCATCTGACCCGTCACCGCTGGCCGTGACGCGCCACTGCTCATGAAGGCAAAGGACCATCTGCTGACCGTTCTGATTCTCGCCGGCCTCGTCGGCGGGATCCTTGTGGGCCAGCTTCTGCTGTTCAATCCGAATGCATCGGCGGAAGCCATCGCGCAGACGGTGCAGCCGTGGAACGACATCGGAGATCTCATCTTCATCCGTCCGCTGCGGATGATGATCATCCCGCTTGTCTTCATCAGTGTGGTGGTCGGCGTGACGTCCATCGGTGACCCACAGAAGCTGGGACTGGTGGGCGGCGCGACACTGCTCTTCTACGTGACGACGATGCTGCTCGCCGTCATCCTCGGCTTGACGATCGTCAACACGATCAAGCCGGGCGCCGGGATTGATCCGTCACAGTTCGAATCGGCAGGGCAGGCGGCGTTCGAGACTAAGCGCGTTGCAATTGAGTCGGGCTCGGCCGAGGGCATCGGCGGCGCGTTCATGAACCTGCTGTACCAGATGGTGCCGACCAACCCCATCACCGCGGCGGTCGAGGGGAACACGCTCGGCGTCGTCGTCTTCAGCATTCTGCTGGGTCTGGCGCTGGTGATGAGTGGCGAGCCGGCGCGGCCGGTGATCCGCGTCTTCGAGGGCCTCTTCGAGGCGCTCATCAAGCTGGTCACATGGATCATCTGGATCGCGCCCATCGGTGTGTTCCTGCTGGTCGCGGGTCGCGTGGGCGAGACGGGCCTGTCTTCGCTTGCCGGCCCCATCGGCCTGTACGCCCTGTGCGTGCTGCTTGGGCTCGCCATCCATGCGATGGTGACGCTGCCCGCCGTGCTGCTCGCCTTCGGCAGGACCAATCCCTTCCGCTACATGTGGCAGATGCGCAAGCCGATCCTCACGGCGTTCAGCACCGCGTCCAGCTCCGCGACGCTACCGATCACGATTGAGGAGGCAGAGAAGAGCGGCGGCTGCTCGAAGAAGGCTGCGAACTTCGTGCTGCCACTCGGGGCCACGGTCAACATGGACGGCACCGCCCTGTATCAGGCCGTCGCCGTCGTCTTCCTCTTCCAGATGTTCGGGCTGGACCTGACGCTGACGCAGCAGCTCGTGATCCTCATCACGGCCACCCTCGCCGCGATCGGCGCAGCCGGCATTCCCTCTGCGGGGCTGGTAACGATGGCCATCGTCATTACGGCGGTCAATCGATCGCTCGGCACCGTCGAAGGAGCCGAGCAGCTGCCGATGTGGACCATCGGCATCATCCTCGGTGTGGACCGCATCCTGGATATGTGCCGCACCGCGGTGAATGTCTGGGGCGATGCCACCGGGGCCCGCATCCTGACGCGTTTCGCGCCGGATGACGATGACGCCCCTGCGGCGACTTGAGTCAGCTGACGGCGGACCCGTTGTCAATCGATGCCATCGGTGTCACCACGACGACGCTGCGATCCTCGCCGTCCGGCGCGGTGCTGCTGGCGGCGAGCAGCATGCCTCGCGACTCCTCGCCCCGGATCGTCCGCGGCGCAAGATTGGCGGCGATGACGATCTGACGTCCTTCCAGATCGCTCGGCTCGTAGTGGCCCCGTATGCCCGCGCAGATCTGACGTGGCTCGCCCGACCCATCGTCGAGCTGGAGCTTCAGCAGACGGTCGGCGTTCGGGTGATGCTCAGCCTTGGTGATGGTGGCGACACGCAGGTCCACCTTGACGAAGTCATCGAACGAGATCATCGGCTTGGCGTCAGCCACGGTCGCCTCCTGTCGGGGTTCAAGGTCCAATACTGGGCGAGAAGTGTACCCGCGGGCGGCGCGGTGCAATGATGGTGTGTGTCCGACGTCCCAAGGCTTCTCCGGCAAAGCACTTGGTGAAGCCCCATGGACGTGGCCGCCGATACAGGGTAGATCGGCTGGAGGAGGTCCCGCCACGGCGGGCGATCGAGAAGGAGCTCTGCATTGCATCATCTCGCCAGAGGCGCGCGCTCGCTCGCGGTGCTCGCGACCACACTCGTCATC
>JBCBTA010000225.1:0-5779 GCA_039818905.1 Planctomycetota bacterium | reverse complement strand
CGGCCAGCGATGCCTGCAGCTGTTCGATGGGCAGTTCGCCGCCACCGATGGGCTGCCGCTGGTTCATGAAGAAGCTCGCCGCTTCAGCGGGCTTGGCGTACGGCTCGGTGCGGCTGGACTTGATGGTGTATCGCGCCAGCTTGCGCTCGATGCGATCGAGCATGGCCTGCTCTTCAGCCGAGATCGATCCGGCGTCTCGAGTGGGAATCGCCGTCAGTGCCAGGGCGCCGACGCCGAGAAGCAGCCAGCAGGCAAGGGTGAGCACGGGTGTCGATGAGCTGTGTCGCATAGCGCATGCCTCCAGAGTTCACTCTACACCGCGGCGGGTCGCTCGCAGCGCCCAAACCACCTGTGTGCTAGCTTTGGGCGATGAATCTCAACGAAGCGCGGGTTCTCATGCACGAATGGACGGCCAGCGAGGCGCTGCGGGTGCACATGGAGTGCGTCGCGGCGTGCGTCGGGTCGTACGCCAGGCAGCTCGATCCGGAGCGGGAAGAGCAGTGGCGCGTCTGCGCGTTGCTGCACGACTTTGATTACGAGAAGCACCCCAGCGAGAAGGAGCATCCGTTTGTGGGTGTGGCCCATCTCAAGGACCTCGGCGTCGAGTCGGAGATCACGGATGCGATTCTTGGTCACGCCGAGTACTCCGGCGTGCCGCGCGAGACGCCGCTGGCCAAGGCGTTGTTTGCGTGTGACGAGCTTGCGGGCTTCATCGTGGCGTGCGCCAAGGTGCGCCCCAACGGCATTGCGGATCTCGCGCCCAAGAGCGTGAAGAAGAAGCTGAAGGACAAGGGGTTCGCCGCCGCCGTCAGCCGCGAGGACATCGCGATCGGGCTGGAGGAGCTTGGCCCGCTGGCGGGCGTGGATCTGACGGAGCACATCCAGCGCTGCATCGACGCGATTCGAGCCGAGTCGGACCGGCTTGGCGTGTAAGCGCTGTGCGCACGAAAAAACGCCGCGGCGGGAGGACACGCCGCGACGCTTGCCCGGGGGTCGCGCGTCTTTTCACATCGAGCGGCGGCAGCGGCGTGACGCAGCCGCCAGCACCAGTGCGAATGCCGACCCGGAAGCGGGAGCCGGCACTGTTCTGATGACACCGAATGTGATGACGCCGCTCCAGAGGGCATCGGGAGCGTCGGGGTGATCTTCGAACGTCTCGAAGAACTCCACGAGCAGCATCCCCCGGTCCAGCACCAGGTCGGCCAGGCCGACTGAAGAGAGCGTGATCGATGGTTGGACGTATGTTCCGCTGCCGCTGAACGCGTCGGTGAAGCCGGGGGCGAGAGAGAACGCATCGGGGTCGGCCGGGAATGGCGCATCGGCGTCGTCGAACGCCACGCTGGCATCGAGCAGCCAGCTCGGATCGACGGTCTCGAGCGTGATGTTCCAGCCGATGGACTCGATGCGCACGAGACTGGCGGATGGTGCGCCGACGAGTGCCGCCAGGTCCACGACGAAGGCGACGTTGTCGTCGTCGCCGACGAGGTCCACGGACGCAACGTCGGTGAGCGTGAGATGCACGGTGGCGGCCGTGCCGGCGACGTCGGTGTCGAGCGCGACACCCGCCGGGAGCGAGGCGTGCGCCGGCAGCGTCATCCCGAGCGCCGCGATGCACATGAGGGTGGATCTCATTCCGTTGATCTCCCGATCTCTGCCGCGAGGCGTGCGCAGCGACCGCGCCGTCGCCGAGGCGAGCAGGGGTGCACGAACAACTGTCGCGGCGTGTCTGTCTGTCCGGGCCTGACTCACGTGGCGGGCCGCTGGGCGCGCGTCCCGGACACTGCACAGAGTGGCCCAACTTTGGGACGAGTCAAGTTGGGTAATGGCGGAGACTTAGGATTCTCGGGCAAGCCCGGAAGGCGCGGTCCGGCGCCATGGTTTTATGGGGCTGCGGCGTCGATTCGCTCCATCGCCGTTTCTTTTCGGCGGGTGTGCCGACCACTCGCTCACAAAGTTTGGACATGGGCTCCGGACACCTGCAAGTCGTGTCCTGCACTATGCCTATGCGCGCGGGGCGATGAACCGCCAAAACCGGCGGCAGGACTCTCCCTTGCTGCGGCCGGGGGATCGGCCGACACTCGAAGCTGGATCACCAGTTTGCGGGACCGAGACGCCCCGCCCGAGAGCACCGCAAGTGGGAATGCCGCCTGCCTGGACGCATGTGGTGTGCCCGAAAGGCACCAGCGATGACGCGTAAGAAGTGGATCGTCCCCCTTGGGGCTCTGTGGCTGTGCGCCGGGGCGGCTGTCGGTCAGGACAGCATCAGCAACATTCCCGCGCCGCAGGCGCCTGGCGATTCCGACGCGCTGGATCCGTTTTCGGGTGGTGATCAGTGCCGCGAGTATGTGCTCGATCTCGTGAGCATCACGACGAGCTGGGGAACGGAGTTCTGCGTCGGCCCGCTGATCAAGTCGGGCCGGATGGACCCGGCGATCGAGAACATCAATATCGGTGCCCAGTCCATCAGCCGCAAAGTCACGCCGGGCTTCTATGCGCCGTCGTATGCCGAGTGGATGACGCCGGGCGAGGGCGTGAACGTGCTGTTCAACGATCCGCCGGCCGGGAGCGTCTCGCCGCTGGGATCGGCGACGCAGCTCGGCGTCGCGATCAATGGATCGAACGGCATCTTCGACACGATCACGGGCGCCGTCGTCACCTTCGATCAGGTGGACCCGGCCCGCGTGTACGTTGAGCGTCGTTTTGGCGCGGTGTCCTCCAACGACTTCGGCATCACACCCTGCGGCGACTTTGGACTCGGCGCCGTCGATGCGACGGGCATGATTGCGTTCCGCGCCGATGGAATCGGTGGCGATCCGGGCTGCGTGATCGTCGGGAACAACGGTGTGCGG
This sequence comes from Planctomycetota bacterium, assembly GCA_039818905.1. Lineage (GTDB taxonomy): Bacteria > Planctomycetota > Phycisphaerae > Phycisphaerales > UBA1924 > JBCBTA01. The sequence goes on along the minus strand of JBCBTA010000225.1, from coordinate 2,930 downwards.
GTCGATCTGCGCCTGCGCGACTGCACCATTGTCAATGGTCTCTTTAGTGCGGGTGGTGCTCCCGCGACGACGACCTCGGACGATCCAGTCGCAACGATCATCGCGGCGTACGAGATCCCGGACACGCTTGCCGTGCCGAACCTGATTCCGACAGAGATCGGTGGGCCGTCACTCTTCGGGCGCACGTTCACCGGTGGTGGCGACAGCTTTCTGTACGCCGATGGTGCATCGAGCGCGGGCATCACCGATGCGCAGGGCTCGGTGGCGTTCTCGGTCGAGCCGATGCTTGGCAGTCCCGGTGCGATCGGCACCATCGGGTACATCGCCGACCTCGGCGGCGGTGTCTTCCGCGCGATCGAGCTCGCGGATGTGGACTTTGCGGGCACACCACTGACGCCGTTCACGAGCTTCGCCATCCCGACGATGCTGACGGACATCTGCGACGGCACCGTGATCACTGGCATCACACGCGCCGGCCTCTACGGCGGCAGTGCCACGCTCAGCGGTGGAACGGGTCAGGTTGGTCTGGGTGTCGATCAGCTCGGGCGCGGGCTCGCGGCGGTGACGGTCTTTCGCACCAGCGCCGCGGATGATCCGGCCAACGCAATCGCGGCACTGATCGATCCGGCGGGCGCCGCAACATGGACACTGGTGGCGTGGAACGGACCGGCGGCGAGCCACTTCTCGGTGGCCGGTCGCGGTAAGCCCGTGCTCGACGGTCCCGGTGGCACGGTCATCGGCTACCTGAGTTCGACCAACGAGCTGACCGGCGGCGTGATGGTGGGGCCGTCAATGTCGGCGCCGGGAATCGACTCAGTCGGCAACGTGTGGTTCACGTGCCCGGTGGAGTATGTCGCCAGCCCGGCGGATCCCTTCAACGCAGCGAACATCCGCACGACGCTCGTCCGCGCCGTGCTCGACACCTCCGGTGCGGCGGATTGCTGGGAGCTGGAAGCGGTGCTCGCGGAGCAGGACATCATCGCGGGAGCGAACTCATCGACGGACTATCGCATCGAACGCATTCCGATCGCGGGTGCAGGTGCGGTGTCGTCGAGCGCGTTCTTCTCGCAGAACGTGGTGCAGGATGCGTTCGCGGGGATTGATCCATCCCCGCTTTCGACAGCGGACTCGCGGACGCTCGGCGGCCTGGTGCTGCAGTGCGACATCATCTACGACGCCGACAACAACGGCAGTTTCGACATGGGCGGTGCATCACGGGATGAGGCGTACGACGTGGTGCTGTACGTGGCGAACACGCAGGGCGTGGGGTCGGGCGGGCCGCCGCTGATTCCGGGTGACGGGAACCCGCCGCCTCGAACGCCCTCGGAAACGCCTCCGGCGGCGCCGGGTCCCGGCGCGTGCGCCGAGGGCTGCCTGGATGCGCACGAGGTGCTCGATCCCGTGCATCTCTTCAGCGGTGAGTTCTTCCATGACGCGGTCGATCTCGCGGTGCCGGGGCGCGGCATGGACTTCGTCTGGGCACGCAAGTACAAGTCGCGTCAGCCCAACGACAGCGCACAGGGCATCGGCTGGGACTTCTCCTACAACATCTCGCTCCAGTTCCATCCGCGCGGGTTCGAGCTGTCCAACGGCTGGGGGCGCAAGACGGTGTACGAGCCGTCGAGCCCGAACACCTTCCGGGCGGCCGAGTACTTCCGCGAGCTGATCCAGAACCCGGGCAGCTTCACGCTCGTCTTCCCGAACACGGGAACATGGGAGTTCAATGGCTTCAACGGCGACCCGTTCGATGGCAAGATCCAGGCGATTGTCGATCGCAACGGCAACCAGATGCAGTTCATCTACGACCCAGGCACGGGTGACCTGACGCAGATCATCGACACGCTGAATCGGCCCTACTTCATCAACTACAACGTCGATGGGTTCATCCAGTCGGTCACGGACTACACCGGCCGGCAGGTGACGTATGACTACTACAACATCGGTGATCCGGACGGCGATTTTGGCGATCTGAAGTCGGTGACGTCCCCAGCCGTGGTCGGCACGCCGACCAACAACGACTTCCCCGCGGGCAAGACGACGACCTACACCTACTCGACTGGCTTCGCACAGCCCGAGCTCAACCACAATCTGCTGACCATCACGGATGCCAAGGGGCAAACGTCACTGATCAACGAGTACGCGCCGACGGTCAACCCAAGCGATTTCGAGTTCGACCGGATCGTGCGCCAGACGTGGGGCGACCCGGGCGACGTGTTCGATGTGGTGTACGTGCCGCAGATTCCCGACCCGCTCAATGAGTTCGCGGTGGTCAAGGCGATCGTCAACGATCGCGAGGGGCATGTGACCGAGCTGTATTTCGACGACTTCGAGCGATACGTGCTCGAGCAGCAGTACACCGGCATCGCCAATCCCAACCTGCCGACGGATGACGTCGTCAATCGTCCCGGCCCATCGCTGCGCCCGTCGGATCCGCTCTTCTACGAGACGCGGCGAAGGTACAACCAGGATTCGCTGACGGTCGAGATCATCAATCCGGATCAGTCCATCGAGGTGCGCACCTACGACGTGTACAACATCGATCGACGTGGTCAGGGCAACATGATCGAGAAGGCCCACATCGCCGGCCCGCTTGGCGGTGATCAGCCTGTCATCATCGAGACCTACGAGTATGACGTTGGGTTCGGCGGCTGCTGCGGCACCAACTTCGTGACGCGCAAGGTCGATGGGCGCGGCAATGTCACGACGCACCAGTACGACCCCAACGGCAACCGCCTGCAGACGGTGCACCCGGTCCCGACGATCGTCGAGGAGTGGGAGTACAACCCCTTTGGTCAGTGCACGGCGTGGATCCACCCGGACAACGGCTCCGGCCATCGCGATTTTGGTGAAAGTTCTCATCTCTTATCCTCCCAGATGTTACGTTACTTCAACGGTTCAGAATTGTCGTGTTGTCGCCTGCTTTGCTAGAT
>JBCBTA010000224.1:0-5813 GCA_039818905.1 Planctomycetota bacterium | reverse complement strand
GGGGCGGCTACCGCATCTGGGCCGAGACGGTCGAGCTGTGGGTGGGCAACTCGGCCCGCGTGCATGACCGCGCAGAGTGGCGCCGCCAGCTGACACCGTCTGACGACGGCTTCACTTCAGGCGCATGGTCCGCGACACGTCTGCAGCCCTGAGGGTCACACGCTCGCGGTCTTCAGCACTCGATCGATGAGTTCCGGTGGCAGACCGATGTCGCCGACGTCAACGCGCCCGGTGTATGCGCGCGCGCCGGCGGCATCGAATCCCGGTTTGCGGGCCGCGAGCGTCAGCGTCACGTCCGCATGCACGATGTGGTCACCGAGTGGAAGCCCGGTGTCGCAATCCAGACCGGTCGGGACATCGACCGCCAGCACGGAGGCGCCTTCATTGTGGAGCTGGTTCATCCAGCCCATCAACACGTCAAGGGGGCACCTGGGTGGACGGTCGAGTCCCGTTCCAAGCAACGCATCGACGATCAGGTTCGGCATGCCGTGGGTCTCGAGCAGACACGTCAACGTCTGCTCGGGCGCAGCGGCGCACAGTTCCTCCATCGGGACATTCATGTGCGCCAGCACGCCGAGGTTGATCGCGGCGTCGCCCGAGTAGTCCGCGTGGGCGCGGGTCAGCAGGACGACCACGCGGATGCCGCGATTGTGCAGCTTGCGGGCGAGGGCGAGCCCATCGCCCCCATTGTTGCCCGGGCCGCAGCAGATCAGGACGCTCGGATCGATGGGTGGCAGCATTGCCAGCGCGCTCTCCTCCAGCGCGGTGGCAGCGTTCTCCATCAGCACGATGCCCGGAAGGCCAAGCGTCTCGATGGCCATGGCGTCGAGCGACCGAACCTGCTCACGCGTCAAGGTCCTGGGGTTGGGGACGCGATGATGCATGACTCACCAGTCAACGGTAGCTTGCTCGGGCTGATGAGTCTCCTCCAGGCGATTCCATTTTGGATTCTCGGAGCGCTGGCATCGGGCTGCGCCGTCTACTACACGGTCGTTGCCGTGCGCGTCTGGCGCACGCATCACGTGCTCCCGACGGCACGCGATGGCGCAACCATGCCGTTGCCGCCCGGCGACCCGCCTTCGGTGTGCATCGTCATCCCTGCCCACAACGAGGCAGGTGAGATTGCCGGTTTGGTGCAGTCATTGCGCGCACAGGAGTATCCCAGCCTCTCCATCGTGCTCGCGCTGGACCGCTGCACCGACGACACCGAAGCACTCGCGCGCCACGCCGCGGCTGATGACCCGCGCGTCGAGATCATCACTATCGACCATTGTCCGGATGACTGGGCCGGCAAGGTGCACGCGGTCCACAGCGGCGTGCAGCGATCTCACGCGGCCAAGACCGCCGATCTGCTGCTCTTCGCCGATGCCGACACACGCTTCGATCCGAAGTGCGTGCGCGCCACCGTCGCATTGCTCTTCTCGCGCAACCTCGACATGCTCAGTCTGCTGAGCACGCTCACCAACGGCGCAGCCTTCGAGCGCATCGCACAGCCTGCGGCGGGACTCGAACTGGTCCGCCAGTATCCGCTCGATCGGCTGAACCGCCCCGGCTCGCAGGTTCGCTTCGCCAACGGCCAGTTCATGCTCTTCCGGCGCGAGACGTACGAGCAGATCGGCGGCCACGAGGAAGTGCGCCACGAGCTGCTCGAGGATCTTGGCTTCGCCCGCGTGCTGCGCCAGCCGCGGCATGCCAAGGAGTTCGGCTGCCTCATGGCCGACGGCATGCTCGGCTGCCGGATGTACGAGGACTGGCACGCGTTCCGTCGCGGCTGGAAGCGCATCTACACAGAGGCGGCCCGCCGGCGCGTCGCCCATCTGCGCAAGGATGCATGGCGTCTGCGCATGATCGGTGTCGGTCTGCCGCTGATCTCCGACGCGGCTTTCCTTGCAGGCATCGCCCTGTGGATCTGGACCGATGATCGCCCGCTGATCATCGCGATGCTGCTGTGCGGCCTCGCGGGCGGCATCGCCTTCCTCGCGGCGATGTTCCAGATCTACCGCATGCAGCGCATCCCCGTCATCTGGTCACTGCTGTATCCGCTCGGCGCATGGAAGGTGGCCGGCATTCTGTCCGAGGCGGCGGCGGATCTCATCGCAGGACGCAAGACCGTCTGGGGTGGTCGCGAGTACGTGCGGGAGGTGGCCCAGTGAGCGATCGCAGCCGCGTCCACATCACGATCTATGGCAGGCGCGCCGTTCTCGAAGCACTGACCGAGCCGAATGTCGAAGTTGAAGCCATTGCTGTCGATTCGGGAACACCCGGGTCTTTTCGCACCGAACTCGCAGACGCCGCCGCTCGACACGATGTCACCGTCGAGAAGGCGTCGCGCGATCGGATCACGAGTCTCTCGGGCGACCGGCGCAATGATCAGGGCGTCGTTGCGCGCATCCGTCTTCGCGGCGTGATGGATGACGAGGGCTTCACCGCAGGATTGACGGGCGCCAAAGCCCGCACACCGACACGTGTGCTCGCGCTCGACAATGTCACCAACCCGCAGAACGTGGGCATGATCGTGCGCTCGGCCGTCGCCGGTGGTATGCAGGGCATGCTCTGGCCCGAGGTCGGTACGCCCTGGGTCAGTGGGCTGATCATCAAGGCGTCCGCATCGACGATCTACCGTTGTCCAATCGTGCGCTGCCACGCTCTGCTCGATGGGCTGTGGACCTTCAAGCAGCGGGGCTTCACGCTCATCGGCCTTGAGGCCGGTGGCAGCGAGTCGGTGCTGACCCACGAGCCGCCGCACCGCGTGGTGTACGTCGTCGGTGGCGAGACGCACGGCATCAGCGACGACGTGCTGGACGTGCTCGACGGCCGTGTTCACATTCCGATGGCGAACGACGTGGAGTCGCTGAACGCGGCGGTCGCGGCGTCCCTGGTGTGCTTTCGAGTGGGATCCGTCGGTGCGTGAGCGTGTTCTCGGTGCGGACGCAGACCACGGCACCTGCGGTCTGTCATTCCAGGCCACGGGATGAGGCTTTCGGCGTGGCGGAAGGACTCACTCCGCCGGCAGCAGTCGGCCGACGGTGCGCGGCCGGAAGGGGAACGCCTCCCACACCGCGCGCAGGTCATCGAGCGTGACAGCGTTGATGCGGTCGAGCTCCTCCTCCAGAGAGAGGTAGTCGCCGAGGTAGGTCCACGTGCGCCCCAGTCGCTGCATGCGTCCGCCGGGTCGTTCGCCGGCGAGTGTGACGGTCGTGGCCAGCTTGTTGCGCAGCTTTTCGAGATCCTCCTCGCTGAGAGAGTCAACGAGGCCGTCGATCTCCTTCTCCGCCGCGGCCCAGATGGTGTCGAGGCGCGATGGCTCGCCGGAGGCGTACACGAGATAGTCGCCGCAGCCATCGCGGGCATCGAAGACGGCGATGGCCTCCTCGGCGATGCCGGGTTCGACCAGAGCCCAGTGCAGGCGGCTGTTGCCGGGCGTGCCGAGCACCTGGGCCAGCATCATCGAGGCGTAGCGGCGGGAATCGGCCATCGAGGGTCCTGGCGTGATCATCAGCGTGTAGCCGCGATGCACCTTGCTGCTGCGCTCCTCGAAGTGCCGGTCCGCCGCGATGGCGGGAGCCGCGTCGTTGCGCACGGCCCCGGTGCGCTCCCAATGGCCGCAGGCTTTGGTGATCTGCGCCACGGCGGCATCGAAGTCCACGTTGCCGGCGAGAGCGACCGTGGTGTTGTCCGCCGAGTAGCGGTGGTCGAAGTACGCCTGCATCTGGTCGCGCTCGAGCGCGGTGATGGTGTCGTTGGTGCCGAGGACACGGTGGGCCAGTGGATGTGCGGCGTAGTACTCCTCCATGGTGCGCTCGTACAGCACCCAGAAGGGATCATCCTTGTACTGCGCGATCTCCTCGAGGATGACGTTCTTTTCGGTGTCAAAGTCATCGTTGCGCAGTGACGGGCGGAGGATATCGCTGAGGATGTCGATGGCACTCGGGACCTTCTCCGGAAGCGTCGCTGCGTGGAAGCAGGTGAGCTCCGCCGACGTGTAGGCGTTGTAGTTGGCCCCGATCTCGTCGAACTCGCGATTGACGTCGTCGGCCGATCGCCGCTCGGTGCCCTTGAACATCATGTGTTCAAGGAAGTGGCTGACACCCATGACGCCCGATTCCTCGTCGCGGGCTCCGGCCTTGACGAAGAAGCCGCAGGCGCCGGTGTGAGCCTGCGGGTCGATCTCGCCGACGATGGTCAGGCCGTTGTCGAGTGTGGTGCGCTGGAAGGTGACGGGCATGGGGGTCTCCGAATCGTGGTCGTCAGAGTGTAGTGCGCCACGAAGTCACTCGGCATGCAGCAGTGCCTGACACACCGCCGCCGGGTCCTTTGCTCCGCACACACACGAACTCACCGCCACGCCCTGCGCGCCCGCGGCGCGCAGTTCGCCAATGTGCTCCGGCGTGATGCCGCCGATCGCCAGATGTGGCGGCAGCGGGGGATCGTGCGCGAGGTACTCCCGCAGATAGGCGACGCCCGCCGTGGTGTCCTTGTGCTTGGTCGTGGTGGGGTACATGGCGCCGACGCCGCAGGAATCCGCGCCGTCGCGCAGTGCCTGCCGGGCCTCGTCGAGGTTCGATGTCGAGACACCGATGAGCAGATCGAACCCCGCCATCCGGCGGGCATCGGCGACGGACAGATCACCTTGCCCCAGATGCACCCCGTCCGCCCCCGCCGCGAGCGCCACATCCACCCGGTCATTCACGATGATCGAGACGCGGCTGTCTTCCCCTCTGTGCCTGACCAGTTCCTCCGCCCGCTCCACCAGCGCCCGCCCATCAAGCTCCTTCTCCCGCAGCTGGATGCAATCCGCTCCACCCTCCATCGCCATGCGCGCAACATCCAGCCATGAATGATGAATGCACAGCGATTCGGTGATCAGCACGCACAGCTTCCACTGCACGCCTCGCCCGCTGCCCATCGCCAGCGTGAGGCGGCGCTCGACGTCGTAGGCGCGGTAGCGCAGGGCCTCGATGCGGCGGGGTACATCGGGAGGACCCGTCGTCTTCGCGAACTCCTCGATGGTGCGCAAGGCCTCGGTACACCGCTTGCCCGCCGCGACGATCACATCGCGCTGCGTCGCACGGGTGTATTCCGACGGCGTGCCGATCGTGGTGCCGACGTCGCCGGGTGTATCGCGCTGCACGAGGCCGATGCCGCCGGCGCCGGGGAGCATGCCCAGCGCCGCGGCAAGGTCATGGCGCATCGACTTGAGTTCGGCGCACAGAGCGGCATCATCGAGCAGAAACCGCGCGCCATCTTCCATCACCCGCAGCGCCTCACGCGCGCGGTTGGCATTGGCATCGATGAGCCGATGGGCGTTCACGGTGTGATGCTATGTGCAATGCAACGCAGAGGCGCGGAGAGCGCAGAGAGAGAACATCCTCGAAAGGCAGCATGGACCTCTCGAGTCCATTCTTCTTCTTCTTCTTCTTCTTCTTCTTCTTCTCTGCGACCTCAGCGTCTCAGCGGTGCATCGCCTCTCAGCTCACCTTGACCTTGGCGACCGCGGCAGCCGCGGCGAGGGCCTGATCGATGTCGGCGATCAGGTCGTCGCAGTCTTCGATGCCCACGCTCAGTCGGATCAGATCGTCGGTGATGCCCAGGGCCTGGCGCTGCTCGGCAGGAACGCTGGCGTGCGTCATGATGACCGGGTGGTTGACGAGCGACTCGACGCCGCCGAGTGACTCGGCCAGCGCGAAGATCCGCACGTTCTCCAGGAAGACGCGGGCCGCTTCGGCTCCGCCCTCGATGTAGAAGGACACCATGCCGCCGAAGCCATCGGGCATCTGCCGCTTGGCGAGATCGTGCTGCGGATGTGTCGTCAG
>JBCBTA010000223.1:0-5814 GCA_039818905.1 Planctomycetota bacterium | reverse complement strand
GGCGCCTCGGGTGCGTTGGATGCGATCCACGCCGCGGCGTACCCACCGATGGCCAGCAGCAGCACGACGATGGACGCGATGATCTTGAATGAACGCTGCTTCTGCGCACGGTCGAGGCGAGCGAGCACTTCGCCGATCACGACCCACTCCCCGACTTCTTCTCGTCGTCGTCGAGAAGCGAGCTGATGACGTCGTCATCGACGTCTCCCTTGGGCTCATCTTTGGGCGGTGCGCCATCCGCGGCGTCGGCCTGCTGCGGCTGCACGGGCTCGGCGTCCGGCTGGGCCGATGCCTCGCGGAGCAGATCGTCGATGACGCTGGCCTGCTCCTGACTCGGGGCAGCCGCTTCGGTCTCGACGGGCATGGTCGGTGTGGGCGTCTGGGCATCCTCGCTGACCAGCGAATCGATGAGCGATGCGCCGTCGATCTTCTCCGGCTCGCCGGTGAGGAAGGCCGCCGTCTGTCCCTGGTCGGCGCCACTGGTTGCGACGCGCTCGACGCGCGCGTTCTCGACGATGTCGATGAACAGGTCCTCGAGGCGCTGACGCGGCGCGGTGATGCGGGCGACACTCTTCTGGCGCGACTCGAGAACACGCTGGAGTTCCTGGATCTCCTCATCGCTCAAGCGATCGGTCTCGATAATGCTCGCGCTGCGCTTCTCGAGCAGCTCCTCGCAGGTGCCCTGTGCGCGGATCTTGCCGCCGTAGAGAATCACCATGCGCGACACGACGTCTTCAACGTCGGAGAGCAGGTGGCTCGACAGCAGGATGGTCTTGCCGCGCTCACCGAGGGTGAGGATCAGATCCTTGACCTGTCGCGTGCCGATGGGGTCGAGACCCGTGGTCGGCTCGTCGAGGATGAGGAATTCGGGATCGTTGATCAGCGCCTGGGCGATGCCGATGCGGCGCTGCATGCCCTTGGAGTACTCGCGCACCTGACGATGCTGCACCGCGGAGAGGCCCACCATGTCGAGTAGCTCGTCGATGCGTCGCTGCCGGGTGCGGCGCTCAAGCCGGAACAGCTTGGCGTAGTAGTCCAGCGTCTCACGGGCATTGAGGAACGGGTAGAGGTACGACTCCTCGGGAAGGAAGCCGATGCGCTTCTTGGTACCGACGTCGAAGGGCGAGCGGCCAAAGACCAGCAGGCGCCCGGACGACTTCTTGAGCAGCCCGAGGATCATCTTGATCGTTGTTGACTTGCCCGAGCCGTTCGGTCCGAGCAGACCAAAGATCTCGCCGCGCTCGATGGAGAAGTCGATGCCATCGACCGCCCGGGCTCGCGATCGCAGCCAGAAGTCCTTGAAGACCTTGGTCAGCCCCGCCGCCGCGACGACAGGCTTCTCCCCGGCCCGCTGCGGCCGACGCGTGGTCTGGGTCTGCACACCCTCGTTCATCGGCTGAGCGCCTCTTGCTGCGCCTGCTCGCGAAGGCGTTCGGCTTCCATCGACTGCTCGATCCGGCGAGCCTCTTCAATCGCCCGTGCGATGTCAGGATCGGTGTTCACCAGCAACTCGAGACTCGTCCCCGGCGTCACGATGAAGGACTGCACGTGTGGCTTGGCGAGCAGTGTGGACATCGCGTCGGTCCACTCACGAATGAGATAGCCGCGGGGATCAGCCTGGAACTGCGACAGCGCGACTTCGAAACGCTCGGCGGTGCGCCGCGCTTCGTTGCTGACGGACTGGCGATAGCTCCGGGCATTGTTGATCGTCCTGGCAACCGTACCGCCGAGGCGAACGTCGTCGTACGTCCGGCCGGCGATCTCGACGTTGCGCCCGTCGAACTCACCGTCGAGCACGCGACCGAAGGTCTCCAGAGTCTGCTCGGCTTCCTCCTCACGACCGGTGGCGAGTTGACGCTCGTAGTCGGCGATGAGATCAAGCAGCGGCTGGTGGGCGCTGCCGGCAACTTCGTTGAGTCGTTGGCGGGCCCCCTGCTCTGCCCGCTCCCGGGCTTGATTGGCCAGGGCGTCCTGCCGGTTCACCGCATTGAAATCGCCGTACAGCCGGATGGGCGGGAAGACGCGCAGGCCAACCTGATCGATCTCCAGCCCGATCTCCAGTCGCTCAATGCTCTCCTGCGCCGCATCCCGGATGCGACGCTCGATGGTTGACTCGGTCGTGACACCGTTGTCAGCCGTCGTCGCGGCCCGATTAAGCAGTTCGTCGATGGTGAGCTGCGACACGATCTGCACGGTTGCGCGCTCGACCAGACGCCGCACGAGTTCCTCTTCATCATCGGTGTAGAGATTCTCGAGGAAGCGGGCTTCGTCCTGTCTCGTGTACGACACGGTGATGCGCGCGTGCACGAGGTTCTTGTCGGCCGTCAGCAGCGAGCCATCCACGCCGGGACGAAGCGATGTTCCGCCTGCGCCCTGCTCTTCAAGGCTGCGCGACGGGTCGTAGCGCCCGGGTTGAAACGCGGTGATCGTCTGCTGCGGCGCAGTCGTGGTGACCTTGATGATCTGTCCGAGCGGGTACGGCAGGCTGAACTGTGGCCCGGGCTCGAGGTTGCGGGCCACGATCTCGCCGAAGGCGACCTTGACGCCCCGCTCAGTCACCTTGATCTGCTGCACGCCGCTGAAGACGAAGAGGATGACGAGAATGACCATCACGCCCTGCAGCAGGCGATATGTGATGCGCAGAGCATCGGCGAGCGAGCGATTGGCCGCCTCCATCGACGCAGCACGTGCTTCGCGAACGTCGTCGTTGCGCAGCACAAGCGATGCGCGCTGCTGCTCGACGGGCATCTCCCGGATCTCCGGGGCGCCGCTGGTGTCGTGCGCACCATCGTTCATCGATCATCCCCGGCATCAGCGGTCTCGTCGGCCGGCGAGCCGAGCGTGCTCGACATGCCGTCACTCTGTTCCATGCGCTCCATCCACTGCGGTCCGAAGACTTCCAGGCCGGGCGTATTGGGCGTGAAGAAGATGTTGGTGCTCTTGCCAAAGCCACTGCGCAGGAACTCGACCTTGCGCATGAACTCCGCCAGCGCCGGAGCCTGCTGCTGCACTTCCAGCCAGCGGGCGGCTTCCCGGTCGCCCTGGGCCTGCAACTCGGCGGCCCGGTTGGCTGCGAAGTCGAGGATGGTGCGGACGTCGGACTCCGCCTTGGATCGGATGGATGCCGCGATCGACTGTCCCTGGCTCTCGGCGTCGGCCGCCAGCTTCTCGCGGGTGCTGCGCATCTGCTCAAACACCTCGCTGGTCGCCTGCTCGGGGAGTTCGATGCTCTTAATGCCGACCATCTTGACCTCGATGCCGTAGCGCGAGACCTCGCCGCCGCCCTGTTCGCGTGACGCGTTGAGCCGGCTGAGAATGGCATCCTCGAGCGACGCGATGGAGCTGTCACCCTCGGTCGTGAACAGCTGATCGAAGCGGTAGCGGCTGACCTCCGCCATCGCACTGCGGAAGACCGACTCCAGCGAACGCTCGGCGATGCGGTAGTGCTCGCGTGGATCGGCCCCGGCGTCGCCGCGGAACCGCTGGTAGAACAGCAGCGGGTCATCGACGCGCCATGTCAGGAATGCGCCCACGACGACCTGACGCTGATCGGCGGTCTGCTGCGTCTCGTCACGGATCTCCTGCAGCCGGACACGGGTGTCGTACACCGTCGCGCTCTGGATTGGTGCGGGCCACTTGAACTTGAGGCCCGGATCGGTGACGACGTCGTCCGGTCCGGCCTTGCCGAAGGTCGTGACGACAGCCTTCTCGGTGAAGCCAACGGTAAACGTCATCATGAAGACGAGGAAGCCGCCCACGATGATGACTGCGATGGCGATGAGCAGAGGAACGCGCACTGGTCAGTTCTCCTCGTTGTCCGTCTCGAGGCCGGATCCGTCGTAGCCGATCATGTCCACCTGCGTCTCTTCGAAGTTGCCGCGGAGCTGCAGCTCGTCGTCCGGCACAATCCAGACGCGCACCCCGGACATCAGCGAACGCATCGCTTCGAGGTAGACGCCCGCCAGGAAGGCCTCAGGAGCAGCCGCGTACATCGCACGCTGCCCCATCGCGCGCACGGCGCGGACGCGTTCGCCCATGTGCCGCTCCCAGCGCTGGCGGCGGGCGTTGGCAATGTCGATCGCCGCCTGTCCACCCGCCTGCTCGATCAGCTCGGTAATCAGAAGTTCAAGTTCCGCGGCGTCCTGGCCTTCAGCCCCGGGACCGCCCAGCTCGTTGAGCTGGCCGATGGCTTCGACAATACGCTGGGCACGATCGATGTCGCCGGCAGCCGCGGCCAGCTGACGAATGCGATACGTCTCAGCTCGTTCGATCTCGGCGCTGCGCTTCTGGTCCGCCGCAACGACCTGCTCGAATGAGCTGGCAACATCCTGCGGCGGGGTCACGCCCTGCAGCCCCACGAAGACAAGACGTACACCGGCTTCGATGGCGTCGTACTGCTCCTGGAGCAACGTACCCAGTCGCTGACCGATGGCCACGCGGTCTGCGCCGAGGATCTCGTCCACGGTGTAGTTCGAGAGGTACTCCAGCACCACGCGCGACGACAGTGCCCGAAGCAGATCCTTGCGGATCGCGTCGCGATCGCTGGAAGGCCCGTCCTGTGCGAGCTTGGTGTATGCGAAGAGATCCTCGACGACGTAGTGGATCGGAATCTCGACGGAGACGAGGGCAACGCCGCGGCTGTCCCCCTGCGTCGAGGCAGCCGGACGCACGATGAGGAATCGTTCGGAGCCGGTGCGCTCCGCTGTCCAGAGGATCGGACCACGATCGTTGCCGGTCGTGAGCGTGGCTGAGCCCACCGTGACCTCGTTGATCGACTGGGCCGGGAACGTGACGACGCGGTCGAAGGGCCACGGACGCTTGATGACGAGTCCGGACTCGACCTGCCGCTCGAACTTCCCACCTCGGAGCACGAGGCCCCGCTCATCGGGCTGGACGACGGTGAAGGCCGTCATCATCCAGATCGTCAGCACGCCGAGGATGACCAGCAGGGCGATCGAGCGGCTGATGAGCCGGTAGAACCACGTCGAGCTGACGTCGAAGCCGAACTGGTAGTTGACAGCCTCACTGATGGACTCGGCGAGCCGATCCGGGGCCGCAAGGAACGCGAGGATGCGCGAGTCCATCGCCGGGCGGAGGTACTCACCTGGCCGTCGGGGCCGGTACAGCGTGAGCACGAAGTTCAGCCCGACCTCCACGCCGAGGGCGATCATGTAGATGTCGATCACCATCGGGAGGTAGCGGAGCAGGCCGTCGCTCCCGAGGGCCTGCGCGAGGAAGTGTCCGGTGAACAGCGCGGCACCGAGCAGTGCGGTGCCGACGGCGGCGCCAGCTCCGGCGTTGAGCAGGCGCCAGACGGGCTGCTTGGCCATGCCCGCGACGAAGCGGGCAAAGACGAAGCCGATCGCGGCGGTCGCCACGCCGATGGCGATGGCCCACCCAGTGAGTTCCGGCGTGCGGAATGTCTCGTGTGATGCGTAGCCCTGGTTCCGGAAGAACATCACGAAACCGAGGGTGACGTAACCCGCGCCGATGACGAGGCTCGTCGCCGGCAGGAACCACTTGTGCATCCACGCCAGCTTGCGGGCCTGCACATCCTCACCTGCCCCGGTCTCCTCGAAGACGGAGGACTCCGCCGCGGCGGAGGTGCGGAAGGCCTCAATCTCGATCGCCTCGAGACGCTCCAGCCTGTGCTGGTGGAAGACGAGTGCGAGCGACAGCCAGATGGGCACACCCAGGAACGTCGCCAGCGACCCGGAGAAGGCCGAGGGGTCGTTGCCGAAGATCGAGTAGATCAGCAGCGCGAGTGCGAAGACCAGCTGGAACGCCAAGCCGAAGAGGCTGACGGCCGTGGCC
>JBCBTA010000222.1:0-5850 GCA_039818905.1 Planctomycetota bacterium | reverse complement strand
GGTCATCCCCGTGTCAGCCGAGGGGGCCGCCAAGCGGTCTGAGCAGGCCGGCACGATGATCGTGGACACAAGGGAAGAGGCCCGCTTTGAGGCCGGGCACATTCCTGCAGACGAATGTCCGTCAGTCGGAAGTTCTTCGCGCCAGGAATGTGCCCGGCCTCAAAGCGGGCCTCTTCCCTTGTGTCCACGATCATCGTGCCGGCCTGCTCAGACCGCTTGGCGGCCCCCTCGGCTGACACGGGGATGACCGTGGAGTCCTTGACGTTGGGCGAGCATCCGCCAATGAGCGAAACCGCCATGGCGAGTCCGGCGAACAGCGTGGCAATCGTGCAAACCTTCATGGCCGAAGAATAACGGCCTCACGATGTTCGTTGGCCACGGAACCCATGAAACCACTCTCCACCCCACGCGCACATGTGCCGGCCCTCGGTCTGGTTTTGTTTGGTCTGCTGGCGCCTCAGACGCTGGCCCAGTCCAAGGGCAAGGGGCTGCCCTCTTTCCAGCCCGTGCCCGCGGCCGAGGCTCTCGACGGCAACAGGCTCGTGCAGGCCTCGCTCCTGCTCGATCATGACGCGCTCGTGCCGGGGAGCACCGCGCTGCTGGGACTTCGCCTGGAGATCGAGCCCGAGTGGCACGTCTACTGGCGGAACAATGGCGACACCGGCGCCCCGATGTCGTTCCGATTCGAGACGTCGCACCCGGGAATCGAGATCGGGGCGCCGCGGTATCCCGCCCCGAGCCGCTATCCGCACGATATCAGCCTCGATTACATCTACGAGACCGAGGTCGTGGTGCTCTTTCCGGTCACGGTCGGTGACAGCGTGCCTCGGGGCACGGCCACGATCGACGCCCAGGTATCCTGGCTTGTGTGCAAGGATTCCTGTCTGCCCGGAAGAGCGAGCGTCGAACTCGAGACGGTGGTCGCGCCGCGAAACGCGCCATCGTCCAGCCGAACGACGTTCGAGGCGTGGCAGAAGCGCATTCCGGCGCAGCTGACGCCATCGAATGATGTGCGCATGAGGTGGAACGATTCGACGCTGGTGATCGAGGCTCCCGGCGCATCAGCGATGACGTTCTTCCCGTATGAGAGTGATATCAGTCCGCAGCCACTGGAGCCCGTTGCCGACGGTACTGCCAAGGGCGCGGTGTTGAAGGTACGGTTTGACACATCCGAGGTCGGCGAGGTGCCGGTCTCGGGGGTGCTCGAAGTTCGCAGAGGCGATCGAGCGGCCTTTTTCGAGATTCTCTCCCCCGGGCGGTGAGCGACGCCAGACGTCGCCCCGGGATCGGACACCACACCCGCAAGATGCGGGAAGCAAGGAGACAGTGAGATGAGCATCAGCAGACGAATGTTCGCGATGATGACCGCGGGTGTCGTGGCCACCGGCGCACTGCTTGCCTCGAGCGTGCAGGCCAACCAGCACAAGGCGATGAAGGCCGAGATTGGTCAGCCGGCGCCGATCTTCGAGCTTGCCGATACCAATGGCAAGACGCACAAGCTCTCCGACTTCACCGAGAAGGGCAAGATCGTCGTTCTCGAGTGGTGGAACCCGGGCTGCCCCTTCGTCGTGAAGCATCACGAGCGCATGACGACGATGGCTGACACGGCCAAGCAGTTCAAGGGCGACAACGTCGTGTGGATCAAGATCAACTCGACGAACTCGAGTCACAAAGACTACGGCCTCGACAAGAAGATGATGAAGAAGTGGAAGGTTGACTCGCCGGTGCTTCTCGATACCGACGGCACGGTCGGCAAGATGTACGGTGCCAAGACCACGCCGCACATGTACATCGTCGATGCCAAGGGCATCCTGCGCTACAACGGCGCAATCGACAGCCACCGCGGCTGGGACTCCTACAGCGAGAGCGACGACGTCACCAACTACGTCGAGAAGGCGCTCAAGGAGATCATCGCCGGTGAGACCGTCACGATGTCCGAGACCAAGCCTTACGGCTGCAGCGTCAAGTACGCCAAGTAACGACAGCAGGCACTTCGCCAGTTGACCTGGCAGAGTCGCAGCAACACACATCGGCCCGGCGTCACCTGGTGGCGCCGGGCTTTTTCATTGATGAGGTGACAGGCGGTACTCAGGTCGTCTCGTCGGACGTGGCGGCCTTGGGCACCTTCGGCCGATGGGCCAGCAGTGCCACGAAGGCGAAGGCGCTGACCGCGGCGGACGATCCGATGCCAACGGTCTGGTAGGCCGTGTTGCGCCAGACGTTGTCACCCGTCGCGGTCGTGACGGTGATCTGGCTGCTGGCGCGGAGCTCGTCATTGAAGCGGGCCGTGTTCTCCATGCTGCCACTGAGACGCATGGCCGGACCGATCGCACCGACCAGCGGGAGCACGAGACCGACATGGATGCCGATCATTCCCAACACACGCTTCTTCTTGAGCAGGAGCGTCAGCACGCCGCAGGCAACGCTCATCAGGGCGATGCCGCCCGAGATGATCAGCGCCGTGAACGCGTTGGAGCCGGGTGGAGCAACGTGATAGGTGAGCCAGCCGACGAACAGCAATGCCGCGGCGTACGCAAACAGTGTGATGGCGGTTCTGAACAGCATGGAATCAGTTTAGGCAGGATGCCCCGTATCGGAGAGTGCGTGCTGCACCGCAGCCTCGGCGAGGAGCTCCACGGGATCGATCACCGGGAGCGAACTCTCTTCCGGTGTCACCAGCAGTGAAGCCTCCGAACAGCCGAGGATCAGCGCATCGCACCCTCGCTGGCCGAGTTCTCCGATTGCCTGCGCGACGCTCCGTCTGGACTCCGGGCGAACCCGGCCGAAGACCGCTTCGGTGAAGATGATCCGATCGATCGCATCAACGCGCTCTTCCTCCGGGACAAGCAGATGCATGCCGCGCAGGCCCAGCGCCGTCTGGTACGTGGATCCGTTGGTGACGAGCTTGGTCCCGATCAGCCCAAGTGTGCGGCAGCCGTTGGACTGCACGGCGTCGGCCGCGAGATCGATCATGCTCAGCCACGGGATTGGTGAGTCCGGCTCCGCCAGCGGCACGGCGTGGTGCAGCGCGTTGTCCGGCAGCACACAGAAGTCCGCGCCCGCGGCGTGCAGCGCGTGGGCCGACTCCGCCAGCATCCCGGCGATGGCAGGCCAGTCACCGGCAGTGAGTGCCTCGACGTACGTCGAGAACGGCTTGTTGTGCAGTGTGATCTTGGGACGACGCTCGGGTGGTTGCACCTCGGCAGCCCGGCGGCCGATCAGCCGGTAGCAGAAGGCCGAGCCCTCCGGGCTGGCCGCCACGATGCCAATGTGCTTCGGTCGCACGCGAGGTCCTCCCTGACGATGACGCGACATCGTCGGATATGCGACCCGCAGGGTCAACACAAACACGAAAACAGCGGCCAGACCCCGCTGAAGGCGTACCATCACGGCCATGTCCACGACCGATCCCTTCGACGCACTCGGACTTGCCGCGCGATTCGACGTCGATGACGCCGATGTGCGCCGGGCATGGCTCAAGGCGTCGGCTCGTCTGCACCCTGATCGCACGACGCTGGATCCGGACGACGCCGCGGCTCAACTTGCCACGATCAACGATGCCAAGCGAGCACTCGAGGATCCCGAGCGCCGCGCGGACGCCATGCTCGCCCGACTCGGGGGCCCGGGGAAGGGTGCCGAAAGGGGACTCCCAGACGGGTTCCTCGAACAGATGCTCGACATCCGGACGAGGATGGAGCAGGCCCAGGCGGCGAGCGACACCACGGTGCTGGCGGAGCTGGGAACGTGGGCCCATGCGGAACGTGAGCGCTTCGTCGAGCGCGTCGGAACGCTGTTCCAGGATGCCGATGCCGCGGCACTTCGATCGATTCGGCTTGAGCTCAACGCGTGGCGCTACATCGAGCGGATGATCGAGCAACTCGATCCGGATCACGACGACGGCGTGCCTGCCTAGCTCAGCCCAGAACGTCGAGCCCAAGGTCAACCGAGACCGCGCCATGCGTCAGTGCACCGACGCTGATGCGATGGACGCCGGTGCGGGCAATCGCTCCGATGGTCTCGAGCGTCACGCCGCCGCTGGCCTCCAGCAGAGGGCCAGCGTCGGGTCGCATTCGAACTGCCCGTTCGAGTTGCCCGAGCGCCATGTTGTCAAGCAGGACGATGTCCACGATCCCTGCAGGCAGCGACAGCAGCGCTTCGAACTGCTCCAACGTGTCAACCTCGACTTCGACAAAGCGGACCTGAGCGTTCCCCCGCGCCGCATCAGCGGCACGGTGCACGAAGGCCGGTAGTGCATCGAGCGAGACGCCCGCGAGATGATTGTCTTTGAGGAGCACGGCGTCGTACAGGCCGATGCGATGACACATCCCACCGCCACAACGCACCGCGTACTTCTCGAGGACGCGCATGCCGGGCGTCGTCTTCCGCGTATCGACGAGCACGGCGGTACTGTCCGGTGCCTGGCTGCGCATCGCGTCCACGTATCGGGCGGTGGTGGTCGCGACGCCGCTGAGGCGACCCAGCAGGTTGAGCAGTGTGCGCTCGGCGACGAGCAGTGTCGCAGCGGGTCCGGTGAGTTCGAGGATGCTCTGGCCCGGTTCCGCCCGTTCGCCGTCGGCGATGAGCTGTCGCGCTGCCGTCTCGACGCCCATGACCTCAAGCACATCGTCAGCGGCCTCCAGTCCCGCGATCACGCATGCTTGTCGTGCTCGGACGACAGCCTGCATGATCGTGTCGTCACCACCCGTGGCTGCGCGGGTGGTGATGTCGATGCCGGCCGGCCCGAGGTCCTCGTCGCGGGCCAGTTCGAGCAGACGCCGCACGAGTCCCGTGGAGGCAAGCTCCGCGTAGAGGTGGGGCAGGGGCAGTGCGTTGAGATCCTGCATTCAGGCAGTTCGCATCTTGTCGATGCTGGCGGAGGTGCTGCGATCGGGCAGCAACTCGATGAGCTCGATGCGTCCGCCGTAGGACTCGACGAAGTCGGCACCGACGACGGTGTCGCGCGTGTAGTCCGCGCCCTTGACGAGCACATCGGGCCGAAGCGCCTCGATGAGCCTCATCGGGGTCTCCTCGTCGAAGGACAGCAGCAGATCCACCGACGCGAGCTCGCTGAGCACCTCGACGCGGTCGTTCAGCGGATGCACGGGGCGCTGCGGTCCCTTGAGTCGCGACACAGACGCATCCGTGTTGAGCGCAACGATCAGGACATCTCCCGCGGCCTTGGCCCGGCGAAGCAGCGCGATGTGGCCGGCGTGAATGACGTCAAAGCA
The DNA here is from genome assembly GCA_039818905.1 of Planctomycetota bacterium. Taxonomy (GTDB): domain Bacteria; phylum Planctomycetota; class Phycisphaerae; order Phycisphaerales; family UBA1924; genus JBCBTA01. Next base: position 622 of record JBCBTA010000222.1, on the reverse strand, counting down.
CCCGTTGGTGAAGACGACGCTCTTGCCCTCGCGATGGGCCGCGGCGACTTCGATCATCGCCTCGTTGATCGATCGATGCTTGTCGTGCGGCTTGCGGGCCTGGGCGATGATGGACTGGTGAATGCGCTCCATCGGGATGGGGCAGACGCCGAAGACCTCGACCTCCAGGCCAGCCGCTGCGTTGGCGAAGCGGACGGCATCGTGCCAGCTGAGCTCGTTCGCACGAGCCGCGCACAGTGCGGCAAGCACCATGTCGCCTGCCCCGGTGACGTCGTAGACCTGCCGCGCAACCGTGGGAACCACGACTGGCTCGGTGCCCTGCTCGAGCAGCAGCGCGCCCTGCTTGTCCAGCGTCAGGACGACGGCGTCGCAGTCCAGCTGTGACTGGATCGCGTGTGCGATGAGGACGGACCCGTTGTCATCGTCCGAGTCATGGCTGCGCAGGCCAGTCGCCCGTTCACCCTCGGTCCGGTTGGGTGTGATAGCCGAGCATCCCTGGTACTTGGCGTAGTCGCGGATGGCGGCGGGATCGAGGACTACAACAAGGGCGCGTGCACCGAGCAGATGTGCCGCATGATCATCGATCGTTGCCGCGCGGCAGGCGTGCCGGTACTCGTCGATC
>JBCBTA010000221.1:0-5870 GCA_039818905.1 Planctomycetota bacterium | reverse complement strand
GCGCGCCAGATCCGAATCGTCCAGGGCCTGACGCTGAGCGCGCACCGCAATGACCTTGATGGGGTGGGGCGTGCGCTTCTGGCCGCCGCGGCTACCGATGATCTCCTGACGCGTGACAGACTGCGCACGAGCATCGTCGCGTTTCTGCGCACGGTCGAGCCGCATGACCCGGCGGGAGTGGCCCGCCCGCTGCCTTCAACGGTTCGCGAACTGGATGAACTGCTGCGAGACGCGGCGGTCGCGCTCCGTCCTGCGCTCGATTCCGGCGCGGTTGATGTCGCTCCCGCCTGGCCTCCCGCGACTCCGGCGCACGTCCGATCCGTGGAGGACGCCCGCACCGCCGCGGCTGGCTCGACGTTCTCCGAAGATGATCGCGATGTCGTAATGCGTGCGCTCGACGTGCTGGAGCGGGCGGAACGACGACCGACACTGCGTGCTGACGCGCAGCGGCTCGCCGCGATCATCTGTGATGCCATCGCCGGCGCAGACGCGATCGCCTCGGCGGAGTGGCTGGGTGATGATCGAGGCGAGGTGCGAACGAATGTCCGCCTCGGTATCACGCAGGCGATGGCCCGGTCCACCCGGCTCGACGGGACGCGGCGTTTGGGCAGAATCGCCTCGGTCGGTGCACTTGTGCGAGCGGATGCGATGATCCAGCCATACAACCTGCGTGTCGAAGGACCACGCGTCGCGGCGATCATCATGCTGCGGCGCACGCTGCAGGATGATGGCGCTCCGCTGCTCCCTTCCATGGATGACCCTGTCCTCGAGACAGCAGACGCCGCGATCGAGGTGCTCCAGGCAACGGTGCGGCTGCGCAGCGATCTCGGGTCGATGCCGGAGGACCGTTCGATCCGGCGGGCGTGGCGACTCCTGGTGAACGCGGCGGAAGATGCGGATGAGCGCGCGCTTGAATTGCTTGCGGAGCTGGCGCGGTCTGATGGCTGGTCCACATCGCCCGACATCATCAGCACACTGAAGCGGCAGCGGGATGCCATCGCCGATCTGCAGCACGTGCGGCATGCCCAGGCCACGCTTGATCGATTCGAGGCGCGCCATCGTGAGCGTGAAACGGACCTGCCACAGTGGGTTACATCCGAGCTTGCCGGGCAGGCGGGCGATGCACTGCGCACACTTCTGCGTGAACTCGAATCGGAGTCGGCCCGCACCGCGGCCCTGGCCGAGATCCAGGCATTCAACAGTGGGTGGGCTTGGTCGCTGGAGCTTCCAGGCGAGGTCACGCTGCGGCGTGACAGCTGGCTGCTCTCACCGGCGCAGGCTGCGAACCTCCGGCGCACGTTCCAGCGCGAGCAGCGGGCGTGGCTGGAGGCATGGGCAACGGGCGAAGGCGTCGAACAGGCGCGCGACGCACTTGCGCAGCATGCGGCGGTGGGGACCATCCTCGATCTTCTGGCGCACCTGGATGATGCCGAGGCAATGCGCGGCCTCGACGCCTGGGCGGCGCTGCATCTTCCGCCGAAGGCGGGCGAAGCACTCCGAAAGTCAGTCGGACCGCAGGTGCGCCGCCTGGTCTCGTTGACGTTGGAAGGTGATCGTTCGCAGGTGGAGCGGGCGCTTCGTCGCTGGCGCACTGAAGGAGCCGCGGCCATGACGATCGCGCATCTCTGCCTGCACACGCGGCGGGACGACTGGCCGACGGAGGCCGGCCTGGCCGGACTCGTCGCGCAGTGCGCATCGGGCCCCGCGCCGGACGCCTTCCTGATCGCGGATCGAGCGGAACTGGCCCGGCTGTCGCGATGGCTGCTGGAGCTGCATGAGGCACAAGCGGTCCGTGACAACGGCTTGGCCGAAGACATCGAGGGATATCTCGGTGCTCTGGCGCAGCCGATCCTCAGCACGCTCGATGCTGATGCGCCCTAGGCTTCCGGTCGTGGAACGCTATCACCGGCAGATGTTGTTGGCGGAGGTTGGCGAGCATGGGCAGCAGCGCCTGCGCGATGCCCACGCCGTGGTCATCGGATGCGGTGCGCTCGGAACGGTGGCGTGTGATGCACTCTGCCGCGCTGGGGTAGGTCGCCTGACGATCGTCGATCGTGATGTCGTCGAGCTGACCAACCTGCAGCGGCAGGTACTGTTTGACGAGAACGATGTCGGGGAGGCCAAGGCCGAAGCCGCTCGGAGGCGTCTCGAGCGCATCAATGCCGACGTGCGGATTGACGCGCACGTGATGGACTGCGATCACCGCACGGTCGAAGGGCTGCTTGGCGACGATGTCGGCGTCATTCTTGATGGCACGGACAACTTCGAGACGCGATACCTGCTCAACGATGTCGCGGTGAAGCACGGCGTGCCGCTGACGTACGCCGGTGTGGTCGGCGTGAGTGGGCGGGCGATGACGATCCTGCCCGGGAACAGCGCGTGCGTACGCTGCCTGTTTCCCGAGCCGCCGGCGCCCGGTTCGCAGCCGACATGCGATACGGCGGGTGTGCTGGGTCCTGTCGCGGGCATGGTCGCGCAGTGGCAGGCATGCGAGGCGCTCAAGATCCTGATCGGAGCACGTGATACGGTGACGCGCGGCCTGGTCTCCTTCGAGCCGTGGACCGGCCGCGTGCGCACGATCGAGACGCAGACCGATCCGATGTGCCCGTGTTGCGCCAGCAAGTCCTTCGAGTTCCTAGATGGTGAACGCGCCTCCACGTTGACCAATCTCTGCGGCAGGGGTGCCGTGCAGGTCAGCGCACGGGAAGGTGACCCAACAGCGCGGCTCGATCTCGGCGAGCTTGCCGGGCGGCTGCGCGGTCATGGCGAGGTCGTCCAGAGCGCTTTCCTTGTGCGTGCGACACTTGATGACGAGTTGGGGGACATCGGCACGCCGATCGAGCTGACGGTCTTTCGCGACGGCCGCGCAATCGTCAAGGGCACGACGAAGCAGGAAGCAGCGAAGTTGCTGTACGCCAAATACGTCGGGGCCTGACCAGCGTCAGGTGATGCCGAAGAATCGCGTGGTGTTGTCGTTGAGCGTCGCGTGCATCTCGTCGAACGAGATGCCATGGATATCCGCAAGCTGCTGCGCCGTGTGCACGACGAATTTGGGTTCGTTCGGGCGGACGCCGCGGTGCGGCATGGGCGTGAGGAACGGGGCGTCCGTCTCCACCATCACGCGATCACGTGGCACCAGAGCGGCGGCCTCGCGTACCTCGGCGGCGTTCTTGTACGTCAGCACCCCGGTGAAGGAGACCCAGGCGCCAAAATCCACCGCGAGGCGAGCGTCGTCGGGTCCGCCCGTGAAGCAGTGGAAGACGAAGCGGGCCGGATCGATCCGTGTCTCGTCGAGGATGGGGATCAGTTCGGCAAAGGCGTCGCGGCAATGCACAACGACCGGCTTGTCGATCTCGTCCAGGCGTGACTCGATAAACGTCAGATGATCGCGCAGCACCGCGAGCTGCGTTGGTTTGGGCGGTCGGTCGTAGTGGTTGTCCAGCCCGAGCTCGCCCCACGCGACGCACTTGGGATCTCGAATGACCCGATCGATGTTGTGCCAGTCGTGCGGCTGTCTGTCGCTGTAAAGCGGATGGACACCGGCAGAGCACCAGACACGTTCGTGGGCATGGGCGATGGCAAGAGCGTCGAGACAGTCGTGCGTGGTCGTCGAGATGGTGATGGCGCCATCGACACCTGCCGCGCGCGCGTCGTCCAGCACGGCTTCAATGCGACCGTCGTAATCGGGGAACGTGAGGTGGCAGTGCGTGTCGATCATCAGGCATAAGGTATAGCCGACCGACCTGCCCCTCAGGACGTGGCCCTCAGGAGGATTCCGCGAATGACCGTGCTGCTTCGGTGTCTCATTTTCGTGCTGGCACTGTGCGCCACCGCGCCCGGTGCGGAGATCGAGGAGTATGAACGGTGGTACGTGCTCGAACTGCAGTCGCAGCGGGCCGGATGGATGCGTGATGCGCTGTCCATCACGGAGACCGGGAACGTGCTCAGCGAGCAGGAGATGGTCATCAAGCTCGCGCGGCTGGACACCAACATCGAGATCACGTTCCGCTACGGCACGCTGGAGACCGTCGATGGTGACATGATCGAGTCGCGGATGCGTCAGAAGTTCGGTGCCCAGGACCTGCGAACGCGGTACGTCTTCGATGCCGAGGCGGGCGACGTTGAGATCACCACGCGCCAGCTCGGCATGACCAAGACGGACACCAAGCCGATTCCGGAGGGTGAGTGGTTGACGCCGGGTGAGGTTCGCCGGTTCGTGCGGGCCCGTCTGCTTGCCGATGCCGAGGAACTGAGCTATCTCACGCTCGACTTGAGTTCGGGGCTCAATGTCGTTCGCATCGAGGAGCGAGTGCTGGGCCGAACCACGATCGATGTCATGGGCAAGCGCGTGCCCGCCATCGAGCGCATCGTGACGCAGAGCATCATGCCGGATGTCGAGATGCGCGAATTCGTGGATGACAATGGCCTGCCGCTGCGCAGTACGCTCGAGTTCGGCGGTATGGAGCTGTCCATCATCGCATCAGACAAGGCCCTCGCCACCGCCGAGTTCGATGCGCCCGAACTCATGGCCAATACGCTGGTGCGTCCGTCGCGCATCATCGACAACCCGCGGGCATCCCGGCGGGCCACGTATGTGCTGCGGACGTCGTCGGATCGCATGCCGGATCTGCCTTCGACGGGTGCGCAGCGCGTCGAGCGCATCGACGAACGATCGCTGCGGCTACGCGTGGATGTCGATCGTCCCTTGCCCGCGACGGCCGAAGAGATCGACGATGCCCGGTACTCCGACGCAACGGCGATGGTTGATGCCGAGGATCCCGAGATCATCGCGCTGACCGAACGGGCCACCGCCAGTGTCGGCCCGGATCCGATGGCCCGGGCCCGGGCGATCGAGGTTTTTGTCGCGAGCTACGTGCGTGACAAGAGTCTCGACGTCGGCTTTGCGACTGCGTCGGAAGTCTGCCGCACACGTGAGGGTGACTGCTCGGAGCACGCCGCGCTTGTGACCGCCATGCTGCGGGCCGACGGCATTCCCGCCCGGGCTGTGAGCGGCCTGGTGTATGTCGATCAGTTCGTCGGCGAGCGCAGCGTCTTCGGCTACCACATGTGGGCCCAGGCGCTGCTGGACGTTGATGGCGTTCCGAGCTGGGTCGATCTGGATGCCGCGGTGCGCCCGATGGACGCGACGCACATCGCCATCTCGACGACGGATCTCGGTGACGCGACGGTCAATTCGATGGTGACACTCGCCACGATCATGGGGCGGCTCAGCATCGATGTGGAGTCGGTGGAGTGACGCCGTCGCTGCCAGCACGGGATCCCGGCGGTCACAAGGGCACCTTCGGGACGGTCGCCGTCGTCGGCGGCTCGGCCCACGCAGTGGGCCCGAAGCCGACGGATGGACTGCACATGCTCGGTGGTCCGTGTTTCGCAGCAACCGCAGCTCTGCGCAGCGGCGCGGGTCTCGCGAGGCTCGTGCTGCCGGAACCACTGGTGGACGCGGGTTTGGCTATCGCACCCAGCGCAACCGGGATCGCACTGGCGGTTGATGAGCGCGGCGACATCGTCGGCCACGAGGCGGCCCGTGTTCTGGACCGCGTCGTTGCCGAAGCGGACTGTCTGGTCGTGGGGCCCGGGCTCGGCACGCGCGACGGCGCATGTGCCTGTGTGGTGCGCGCAGTGCAGCAGGAGCGCATTCCGGTCGTGATCGATGCCGATGCGCTCAACTGCCTCGCACTGGTGCCGGAGGTGCAGCGGGACTTTCACGCCGCTGCGGTGCTGACGCCGCACCCCGGTGAGTTCGCGCACCACACAGGCACATGCGCCGTCGCGCGTGCCGAGCCCGGGCCCCACGACCAGACAGTCCGCTTCGGCAACGACGCGGTCCAGAACACGGGCCGCCTCGTGGC
>JBCBTA010000220.1:0-5875 GCA_039818905.1 Planctomycetota bacterium | reverse complement strand
GTACAGCCAGGATTCGCTGGATGCCGAGCCCGAGGTCCTCATGGATCCCAACTCGTGGTCCGAGGACGGCACAGTTGCGCTGGCCGGGCTGTCCTTCAGCGAAGACGGCAAGTACGCCGCGTTCGCGCGTGCAGAGGCCGGCTCCGATTGGCGCTACTGGCGCATCATGAATGTCGAGACACGCGAGCTGCTGCCCGACGTCATCCGCTGGACAAAGTGGGGTGGCCCGTCATGGACCCATGACAACCGCGGCTTCTTCTATTCACGCTTCCCCCAGGTCAAGCCCGGGCAGGAGTTTCAGGCGACCAACCTCAACATGAGCATCTGGTACCACCGCCTGGGGACCGAGCAGTCCGAGGATGTGCTGGTCTACCGCGAGCCGGATCACCCCGAGTGGGGCCTGTGGGGAGGCGTGACCGACGACGGGCGGTACCTCGTGATCGGCATCTCGATCGGCACGGACGACCGCAACCGACTCCTGGTCAAGGACCTGATGGAGCCGTACGGCTATCCGATCGAGGTCATCGACAACTTCGAGAACCAGTGGAGCGTGATCGGCAACGACGGCACGAAGTTCTACTTCCAGACCGATCTTGATGCCCCGAACAAGCGCGTCGTCTCGATGGACATCCACGAGGGTCTGGACAGTCTCGTCGAGATCATCCCCGAGCGCGAGCAGGTGCTTCGCAGCGTCGGGATCACGGCCAACATGTTCGTGTGCTCGTATCTGAAGGACGTGCTGCCGTGGGTTCGCATGCACCGCATCGATGGCACGCATGTGCGTGACGTGGCGTTCCCGGGAATTGGCTCGGGCGGCGGCTTCGGCGGCGATCGCACCGATACCGACACCTTCTACAGCTTCTCGTCCTTCAACCGACCGCCCTCGATCTATCGCTACGACATGCTGACGGGTGAGAGCGAGCTCTTCCGCACGGCACAGGTGGATTTCGATCCGAACGAGTACGTCGTCAAGCAGGTCTTCTACACCAGCAAGGACGGCACCCGCGTCCCGATGTGCATCGCGCACCACAAGGACGTTGAGCTTGATGGCACGAACCCCACGCTGCTCTACGGCTACGGCGGGTTCAACATCTCGATCACGCCGTACTTCAGCGTGACGCGTCTGGCGTGGATGGAGATGGGCGGCGTGTACGCCGTGCCGAACATCCGCGGCGGCGGTGAGTACGGCAACGTCTGGCACGAGGGCGGCAAGAAGCTCAACAAGCAGAATGTCTTCGACGACTTCATCGCGGCTGCGGAGTACCTCATCGACACGGGCTACACCAGCCCGCAGAAGCTGGCGATCCACGGCGGCTCCAACGGTGGCCTGCTCGTCGGCGCCTGCATGGCCCAGCGTCCCGACCTCTTTGGCGCGGGCATCCCCGCGGTGGGCGTGATGGACATGCTGCGCTTCCACAAGTTCACCGCAGGTCGCTACTGGGTCGATGACTACGGCTCGGCGGATGATCCGGAGGAGTTCAAGGCGCTGCTCGCCTACTCGCCGTACCACAACCTCGAGAAGGGCGTGGCCTACCCGGCGACCATGGTGACGACGGCTGACACCGACGATCGCGTCGTGCCCGGCCACTCATTCAAGTTCGCCGCGATGCTCCAGAAGTGCCATTCGGGCGATGCCCCGGTGCTGATCCGCATCGAGGAGCGGGCCGGGCATGGTGCCGGCACGCCGACGAGCAAGCAGATCGAGGCGTATACCGACATGTGGGCCTTCCTCGCCGAGACGCTCGACATGAACGTGCGCTGGCGCTGAGTGCGACCACATGACGAAAGACCGCTGAGGGCCCGGACAGTCGTCCGGGCCCTTTTTCGTGCGCACCCGCTATCGTGCGTTGGTGCTCGCACCTGTCCTGCTCGCTGGCGTTGGGGCCCTTGTGCTTTCGATCGTGCTGACGCTGATCGTGCGCACGCTGGGGCGGCGACGGGTGCTGCTCGACTCCGCGGGATCCGAAGGACATGCCAAGGAGCTGCGCGCGGTGCCGAACATCGGCGGCGTCGCGATCTTCTGGTCGATCGCGCTGCCGATCGGTCTGGGTCTCGGCATCGCGCGGGTGTGGCCCGGCGTCGCGGAGATCCTTCCAGCAGTCGCCGAGCACCTTGAAGGCATTCGCGAGCAGACGCCGATGGGGCTTGCGCTGCTCGGCTGCCTGCTCGTGCTGCACGTCGTCGGACTCGTCGATGACCGGCGCCCGCTGGGGCCGCTTATCAAGCTGGGGGTCATGCTCGGGACGGCACTGGTGATGACGTGGGGCTTCGACGCTCGGCTGCTCGAGATGCTGGATCAGCATGTCGGCGGGAGTTGGCTCTCCATCGTGATCACGGTGCTGTGGTTCGCCGCCGTGACCAACGCGATGAACTTCATCGACAACATGGACGGCATCGCGGCGGGCATCGGCGTTGTTGCAGGATCGTTCTTTCTCGCCGCGGCTGCCCTGGGTGGCCAGTGGTTCGTGGCGGCGGCCCTCGCCGTGCTCGTCGGGTCCCTCCTTGGTTTCCTGCTCTTCAACAAGCCTCGCGCGACGATCTTCATGGGTGACGGCGGCTCACTGGTCCTCGGTTTCCTGCTGGCATTCCTGACTGTGCGAACGACGTATCTCGGTGGCCCACTGGGCAGCGCCGGGTATGCGGTCTTCATGCCGCTGTGCGTGCTCGCGGTCCCGCTGTACGACCTCGTTGCCGTAACGGTCATCCGACTGTCGCAGGGACGCAGTCCAATGGTGGGGGATCAGCAGCATCTGACCCACCGCCTTCGCGCGCGTGGATTGAGCGACTGGCAGGTCCTGGCCGTGCTATGCGGCGGGACCGCGGTCACGGGGATCGGCGGCGTGCTGCTGGGACAACTCGATGGATGGCGGGCGCTGTTGATCGGCGTGCAGACGCTGTTGGTGCTCCTCGTTCTGGCGATGTACGAGTTCGCATCCACCCGACGCGAGGTGTCGGCATGAGTCGCCACACGACCGTGCTCCGGCATGCCGGGTTCGGGGGCATCCTGACGATGGCGCTCGCGCGGGTCATGACGGCACACGCCCGCGTGCCGTACTGGGATGCCGATCCGCTGGCTCCGTCATTGACCGAACGTGTGGTCGGCCCCTTCGAGCCGACGCTGACCCCGGCGATGTCGCTCACCTTCGATGCAATCGTTTGGATGTGTGCCGCCGCAGCAATCCTTGGCGAAGTGCTGGCTGGTCGGCGACTGCTGTGGCGCAGCGGCGTCTGCGTTGGAATCGGTGTCCTCGGTGTCGCCTTGCATGGGTTCGTGCTGACGCCCTTCACGTCCGAGCCTGGCATCCTTGCAGGTGACTTTCGATCACTGGCGACTGCTTCGACGTGGGCGGCCGCGATGGTCGGGGCATGGGCCCTGCTGCATCTGGGACGCGATCCCGTCATCCGGCAGACAGGTATGAGCACGCTGCTGGGTGTCATCGTCGTGCTGGTCGCCAAGGGCGCATTCCAGGTCTTCGTCGAGCACGAGCGGACCGTTGCGCTGTTCCGCGACGATCCAGCCGCGGTCTTCGCCCGACATCGGATCAACCCTGATTCAGTCGCGGCCCGGGAATTCGTGCGCCGGCTGATGCAGCCGGAAGCGACGGGCTGGTTCGGCCTGGCCAACGTGTACGCCACATTCGCGGCGGTGTGCTTCGTCGGGTGGGGCGCGTTGTCTGTCGGTGCGTGGAAGCGCTGCCGTGAGGGTGCGCTGCAGAGTGGGCCGGCAGCTGCGATCACACTTGGTGCACTGTGCGGCGCCGGGGCGCTGTGGTTCTCAGGATCCAAAGGTGGTGCGGTTGCGGCGATCATCGGTGTCGGGGTGGTTGCGAGCGTCTGGGGCTCGGCGAAGCTCGCGGGTCTGTGGGAGCGCCGCGGCGGGCTGCTTGCGCTCGGCCTCATCGGGGTGTCGCTGTGCGGGATCGCAGCACGCGGTCTCATTGGTGAGAGACTCTCGGAGCTCAGCCTGCTCTTTCGCTGGCAGTACATCGTGGCCTCGATCCGCATGTGGCTGGACAGGCCGCTCAGCGGTGTCGGGCCCGCTGAGTACAAGGCCGCGTACGCTCTGCACAAGCTGCCGCTGAATCCGGAGATGGTGGAGTCGCCTCACTCGGTGCTCTTCGACTGGACATCGACGCTCGGCCTCTTCGGGCTGGGCTTCGGCGCGGCGTTTCTCGGGTGGGTGTGGCTGACGGGTCGCGGCATGGCGCACGAGAGTGAGCAGGAGCGCGGCCCGAGCGGCATTGCGACGCGTGTGGGCGTCCTGGCGGCTCTGCTCGCTGCGCTGATCGCATGGCGGCTCGACTGGCGGCTGATTCTCGCCGACGAACTGCTTGTGCGGCTGCTGGCCCTGGGCGGCTGGATCGGGCTCATCGTGATCGGGAGCATCGTGGTTGCCGTGGGTGGCGTGCGTCCGAGGCTGGCCATTGCTGCCGCGGCCCTGGTCGCCGCGGTGCATGCACAGATCGAGGTGACGCCGGTGATGGGTGGCTCGGCGATGTGGCTGCTTGGCCTGCTCGGGCTCGCCGCGGCGCCATCGGTGGGGATGGCCGGGGAGGCGACCGGGCGTTTCCGCGTTGTACTGGCACCGGCGCTGCTCATCGTCGTGGCGGGAGGACTGGTCGCAGGAGCGGTGCTTCCTGCGTGGGCATGGCAGGGGCGGTTGAAGGCGGCGGCCGAGGCGCTGCGAACGCTCGATGGCTCGTTCACGGCCGAGCAGTTGGCAACAGGCCGTGAGCTGCTGCTGGAGGCCGATGCGCTCCAGCCTAGCGCACCGGATGCCCGGGAGCGCGCGATACGGCTGACGCTGTTCGAGGCATCACAGCATCGGTTGGCCGGGCGGGACGTGGAGGCGGCGGATTCGGCCCGACTGGCCATGGACCTCGCGCTGGAGGGTGCTGCGCAGAGGCCTGCGAGCGGAGCGCGCTGGGCTGTGGTGGCCAACACCGCGGAGGCCGCGGCGACGATCGTGGGTGATCGGTCGCTCCTGCGGCAGTCGTATGACGCATGGGAACGGGTGGCCGGGCTGGATCCGTACGGTTTGTCGCCCGCAATCAAGCTATGGCAGCTCTCGCGCGTGCTCGGGCTGGAGGGCGAGTCGGCGACCTGGGCTCTGCGGGCGCTGGAGGCGGATGAGCAGCTGCGGCTGGACCCGCTGAAGCGGCTGAGCGAGCAGGAGCGACTGGCCCTGCTCCGTGACGCCGGGGGATAACCAGATTCCGGGCCTGCTTCGCTTGACCGCCCTCGACACGCTGTTAGCATGCGGTTGGGGACGAAGTGGTTGTTGTTATGCGCCCAAACAGCCGATTCTGCGTTTGGCAGGATGCCGGCACGTTCCCCCTGACGGAGACGAGCGATGGAGAGTAGCGACGAAGACGACGACTCCGGCCCGTGTTGAGGCTCCGCTGCGGCGGCCCTCGGGCCGGCCGGAGCGAACATGAGCAACAACGCGGTGCGTCGTCCTTTGCACTCGACTCGCCGCCGATCAGACAACAGACACAGTTGACGCCGACGCATGTCGCGCGATGAGTGGACCGCGATCTTCGGTGAGCGGCCAGAGTATCGGAAGAGATCATGCCGAGCTTGCTCGGTCCACGCCTCCTCGGAGAGATACGAGAATCGCCATGAATGACCTCAGCCACATTCGTAACATCGGTGTTTGTGCTCACATCGACGCCGGCAAGACCACGGTGACCGAGCGCATCCTGTACTACACCGGAAAGAACTACAAGATGGGCGAGGTGCACGAAGGCACCGCGACCATGGACTTCCTGCAGGAAGAGCAGGAGCGTGGCATCACCATTCAGTCCGCAGCGACGACCTGCCCGTGGCAGCGTTTCGGCGAGGACTACCAGGTCAACCTGATCGATACGCCGGG
>JBCBTA010000219.1:0-5915 GCA_039818905.1 Planctomycetota bacterium | reverse complement strand
GTGATCCTCCTGATCGACAGGTCCGCCTCCATGCGCGCGACGGATGCCGACGGCGGGGGCACCCGTCTCGAAGAAGCCAAGGAACGCGCGGCGGCGACTCCTCGCCATCCTCCCCGCCGAGGGCAAATGCCTCGACGACGCGCAGGGCGCCGGCGAGATCATCCGGCTGATCCGTCTGTTCGATGGCATCGATCGCGTTGCGCACAGCGCCGCGATCGCGCGAGAAGTTCAGCACCGCGCGGGCCGTCGAGGCGAACTCGACGACCATGATCCGCGTCTCTCCGCCGCCAAGTCGGTCCACGAGTTCCGCCGCGCGTTCCTTGGCTTCTTCGAGACGGGTGCCCCCGCCGTCGGCATCCGTCGCGCGCATGGAGGCGGACCTGTCGATCAGGAGGATCACGCGATCGGAACCGAAGGACGGCAGGTCGATCGCAGGGCGAGCAACCGCGAGGATCAGGCACAGCAGCGCAAGCAGTTGCAGCACGAGCAGCCACGAGAATCGGATCATCCTGAAGGGCGCATTGACCTGGAGGTCCTGCACCGCCTGCTCCCACAGCAGGGTCGAGCTGATGCGGACGGGGCGCCGGCGCAGACGCAGGAAGTACAGCAGCAGCAGCAGTGGAACCGTGATCGCCGCGGCGATGATGCCGGCCGCGGGAGCGAGGAACGTCAGGGCAAGCGTCGGTGGGGGCGCCATTCGCTCAGCAGTCGGTGTACGCCGCGATGCGCTGTTCCACGCCCGCGCCGATGCGATCCAGCAGCCAGTCGGCGAAGGCGACCTTCAGGATCGGCCGGCCGGTGGCGTCCACGATCCCCTCGGGGCCGTAAAGCGTCGCCTCGATGGAATCCGCATCCATGGTCTCGAGCGGGTTGGCCACGATCAGATCGACGCCCTTGCGATCCAGCTTGCGCCGTGCGGACGCGTCCAGCTCGCTGCGCGGCTCCAGCGCGAAGCCGACGAGCAGCTGTTCGGGACGGCGGCGTCGTGAGCACCCCGCCAGGAGGTCCGGCGTCGATTCGAGCTCCAGCGACATGCGTTCGCCACTGCGCCGGATCTTCGCGCCCGTGGAGGCGGAGGCTGGGCGATAGTCTGCCACCGCCGCGGCCATCACCAGCGCGTCGCAGGCGGGAAGATGGGTGTGCAGCAGCGACTCGAGGTCGGCGGTTGTTCGGAACCTGTGCGTCTGAACACGCGTATCGGAGCAGCCGCGGGAGGTGGGCCCCAGGAGGAGTGTGACGCTCCAGCCACGGGCGGCGGCTCCCTCGGCCAGTGCAATGCCAAGGCGTCCGGAGGACCGGTTTGCCAGATAGCGCACCTCGTCGATCGGCTCGTGCGTCGGGCCTGCCGTCAGCAGCAGCCGCGGCTGCATGGGGCCGGAAGCATCGTGTGCCATCGGGGGTGTCGGGGTCTGGGGGAGCACGAGATTCGGCCTCCCGCGCGACGGGGTCGCGAAGGGTGGAAAGGGGACTCGGCCTCGCGGCCGGGACGAGCGTGTACAGTTGATCTTCTCAGGATACTCACTCAGGGCCCGCTGAGACGAAACGCACCGGGGTGCATTCGGCGGGACCGCGTCAGACGACGCAAGGACGGATAGGGCTTCATGGCACGATCGCGGAAGAAATTGGGAGAGATCCTCGTCGAGCAGGGCATTGTCTCCGCCGACCAGGTCGAGACGGCCCTCGGCATGCAGAAGGGCGCCGGCAAGCGCATCGGTGAGATCCTCATCGATGCGGGCTTCGCGAAGGAAGAGGAGATTGCCCAGGCGCTCGCCAAGCAGTTCGGCATGCCCTACATCGATGTGTCGGACGATCGGGTCACCGAACTGATCGACACCAGCATCATGGGCCGCAACGCCGAGGAGCTGATGCGCAAGCATCTGGTGGTGCCCATCGCCAAGGAGCGGGGCCGCCTCAAGCTCGCCATCCATGATCCCAAGGACCTTGAACTGCTGGACATGCTCCGGTTCCGCCTGAACACGGAGATCGAGCCGCAGATCGCCGCCCGCTCCAAGATCAAGTGGTACCTCGACAACAAGCTCTCCGGCGGCAGCCGTCCGAGCATGGTCGAGTCGGATGACTCGCTGGTCACAGCATCGATCGATCGCTCCATTGACCGCTCGGTGGACAAGTCGGTGGACTCGTCGATCGATCAGGCGGCCGAGTCGGCACCGATCATCAAGCTGGTGCAGCGCATCATCGTCGAAGCCGTGAACATGCGTGCGTCGGATATCCACATCGAGCCCATGCTCGATCGCGTTCGACTGCGCTACCGCATCGACGGTGTCTGTATCGAGCGCGACAATCTGCCCAAGCGCATGCAGAACGCAGTGCTGGCTCGCTTCAAGCTGATGGCCGGCGTGAACATTGCGGAAAAGCGCGTGCCGCAGGACGGTCGCATCAAGATGCCTGTTGATGACGCGGTGATCGACTTCCGTGTCTCCAGCTGCCCCGCGTATCACGGTGAATCGATCGTGCTTCGTATTCTGCGCCCGGACTCGGTCCGCATCGGTCTCGAGAACCTCGGGTTCGAGTCCGACAACATGCAGATCTTCAACCGGATCATCCGTCGTCCCAACGGCATCTTCCTGGTGACGGGGCCGACCGGTTCCGGCAAGACCACCACGCTGTACTCGGCGCTGGACGTGCTCAACCGGCCGGACAAGAAGATCATCACCGCCGAAGATCCGATCGAATACGCCTTCACCGGCATCAATCAGTGTCAGGTGCGCGACAGCATCGGACTGACGTTTGCAAGCGTGCTCCGCGCCATGCTGCGTCAGGCACCGAACATCATTCTGGTCGGTGAGATTCGAGACAAAGAGGTTGCCGAGGTCGCCATTCAGGCTGCCCTGACGGGCCACCTCGTCTTCAGCACGCTGCACACCAACGACGCGCCGTCGGCAATCACGCGACTGATCGACATGGGCGTCAAGCCCTTCCTGGTGGCCTCGTCCATTCAGGCGGTGATGGCCCAGCGCCTCATCCGCGTGCTCTGCCCGAACTGCAAGGAGCCGGATCCGAACCCGGATCCCAAGTTCCTTCGCCTCACCAACATCAGCGCGGCCGATCGAGCCAACGGCACCATCTACAAGCCCATCGGCTGTGAGAAGTGCACCGGCTCGGGCTACCGCGGGCGAAAGGGCATCTTCGAGATGATGCTCATGAACGCCGCCATCCGCGACCTTGCCTTCAAATGCGAACCCGTCGAGCGGCTGCGCCGTGCGGCGATCGACGGGGGTATGCGTTCACTGCTCGAAGACGGCAAGCTCAAGATCCTCAACGGCACCACGTCGCCCGCCGAGATCGCGCGCATCGCGCAGGTCGAAGGCACACTCACCGACGAAGAGATGGAGCTGGAGGCCGCCGAGGCCTGATGACCACCCTCGCCCCCCGCGAGGCCATGACACGGAGACCTACGACCCATGTCCACCATGCAGATCGACCGGCTCCTCGAGACGGTCATCAAGCTCAGCGCCAGTGACCTGCACCTCACCGTCGGACGAAAGCCAACGCTGCGCCTTCACGGCGGCCTGAAGAACCTCGACACCAAGGTGCTCGACTCCGACGACCTCGTGACGCTGATGAAGGCGATCACCTCCGAGCGGTCCCAGCAGGAGCTGCAGGAAGTCGGCACCTGCGACTTCGGTTTCGCCTACGGCGAGGAGGCCCGCTTCCGCGTCTCCGTCTTCCGGCAGCGCGGCGACCTCGCCATCGTCTGCCGACTCATCCCCAACAAGCTGCTGACCTTCGAGCAGATTGGCCTGCCGGAGATCTGCCGCGAACTGATCCGTCGCCCGCGAGGCATGTTCCTCGTCACCGGGCCGACCGGCTCCGGCAAGACGACGTCGCTGGCCACGATGATCGACTACATCAACGCCAACCTCGAACGGCACATCATCACGATGGAAGACCCGATCGAGTACTACCACACCCACAAGAAGTCGATCCTCAACCAGCGAGAGATCGGCAACGACACCCCCGACTTCGCCGAGGCGCTCCGCCGTGCATTGCGGCAGGACCCCGACGTCATCCTCGTCGGTGAGATGCGAGACCTCGAGACCATCGAGGCTGCCATCCGGGCCGCCGAGACGGGCCACCTCGTTTTCGCCACCTTGCACACCACAGGTGCCGCCAAGACCATCGACCGTGTGGTGGACGCCTTCCCGGTGACCCAGCAGAACCAGATCCGCGTCCAGCTTTCGACCACCCTGATCTGTGTGCTCAGCCAGGTGCTGCTCAGCCGCGTGGACACCAAGGGCATGGTCGCCGGGTACGAATTCCTGGTCGTGACTCCGGCAATCGCCAACCTCATCCGCGACAACAAGAGCTTCCGCATCGACTCGGCCATCCAGACGGGCAAGCGATTCGGCATGCAGCTGCTCGACGAGCACCTGTGGTCGCTGTACTCCAGCGGCATGATCGCCGCGGAGGAGATGGTGGATAAGGCCAAGAACGGGGCCGATCTGCGGGATCGGGTCCACCGGATGGGACGTCAGGTCGGTCGCTCCGACCTCGACCTGGAAGAGGACGCCGCGACCTCGGAATCGTGATGATTCCGGGTTCTGTCAGGTGTGCCAGCCGGGCGCTCCAGTGGCAAAACTGTATTGCAAGCTAGATGTCGCAACGTCAAAAACGCCGTGAGAATCGGATCTTGCGGTGATTTTGGGCCGTAGTCTTTGAACGGCGGGTCCAGGCCGCTCGTGCCACGAGTGGGGGCCCGCGCTGAGGTGAACGATGGCGATCGACCCCTCCGAACTGAAGAAGCGCAAGCTCGGGCGCGTGCTCACCAAGATGGGCAAGGTGACGCGCGAGCAGGTGCATGAGGCGCTAGCCAAGCAGCGGGAGTCCGCATCGAAGGGCGGCAAGCGCCGTCCCGTCGGCCAGATCCTCGCCGAGATGGGTCTGATCACGGAGCGCGATGTCCAGGAGGCCCTCGCCGGTCAGGCGGGCATGGCCTTTGTGGACCTCGACGATCTGGAGATCGACGAGGCGGCCAAGGCTTCCATCCCCGCCGAAACCGCCATGGCCTACAAGGTCATTCCCATCGAGTACAGCCCCGAGTCCCGGAAGCTGAAGGTCGCCCTCAAGAGCCCGGAGAACTTCCGGGCGGTGGACGACCTTCGCCTGCTCATGGGTTTCACGGTCGAGGCCTTTGTCGCCCCGGAGGAGCAGGTCGAGGCCCTGCTCAACGAGTTCTACGCCGGCAAGCAGACGTCGCTGACGGACGTCGTCGGCGAGATGAGCGGCGACGAGAGTCTGCAGGAGTCGCTCGCCCGCGATTCCGGCGCATCGATTGACCTCGAGGCTGTCCTCGAGGCGTCGGAAGACAACAAGGTCATCAAGCTGCTCAACCTCGTGCTGCTGCAGGCCATCAAGGATCGCGCGTCGGACATCCACTTCGAGCCGTTCGAAGAGGAGTTCAAGATGCGCTACCGCATCGACGGCGTGCTGTACGAGATGGTCCCGCCGCCGAAGTACCTCGGCCCGGCCATCACCAGCCGCATCAAGGTCATGTCCAACCTCGACATCGCCGAGCGCCGCCTGCCGCAGGACGGCCGCGTGGAGCTGCAGGTTGGCGGCAACCCGGTGGACCTGCGTGTCAGCGTTCTTCCGACAATGCACGGCGAGTCGGTCGTGATGCGTGTGCTGGACCGCTCCAACGTTGAGTTGAGCCTCGACCGCGTCGGTCTGCGTCCCGAGGAGCTCGAGGACGTTCGCACGTACATCAAGAAGCCCAACGGCATCGTGATCGTCACCGGCCCCACGGGCTCGGGCAAGACCACCACGCTGTACGCCGCGTTGCAGGAACTCAACGAGGTGGACATCAAGATCCTGACGGCGGAGGACCCGGTCGAGTACGACAGCGACGGTCTGTGCGAGTGCCAGATCAACACTGAAGTCGGGCTGACTTTCGC
>JBCBTA010000218.1:0-5921 GCA_039818905.1 Planctomycetota bacterium | reverse complement strand
GTACACGACGCCCCGAGCAGAATGCCCACGCCGCCATTGCCCGAGGTGGAGCAGCGATCGAGCAGCCCGCCCGTGATGTCATCGAGATCCATGCCGTTCCCGCTGTTGCGCTGTGAGATTGACTCGGGAGCCATCCACCGCACGGGACCAACACCTGATCGACAGCGCACGCCAAAGCCGGTGTTGTCGTTGAAGACGCACCGACGCAGTGTGACGGAAAGACAGCCATCGAAGTCCGCACCGCCAGCGTTGGCCACGCCGCCGCCGTTGAGTTCGCACACGGCATCCTCGGCAACCGCGATCGACCCGGTCCCGCCGCACACGATGCCGCACCCACTGTTTCGCCGGAAGTTGCTCGACACGACATTCAGCGTGCCGTCCGTGACGATGACGCCTTCAGCGGCGTTGTTCACGACGGAGCAGTCACTCATCAGGAGACACCCGTCGGTCACGGAGACGCCAGGTCCGCCGTTGTCCGACACGGATGATCGAGCCTGCATGAATCGGCCGGGGCCGCAGAGAGCGCCGCCCGATCCATTTGCGGCCAGATGACAGACGTTGCACTGCACCATGCAGGTTCCGGTGTCCGGCCCGGATGCGGAGATGCCATACAGCGCGTTCTCACTGTAGGTGCTGCTCTCGGTGTGCAGCGGGTTCTCGCTCCGGACGCCATTGCCAGCGTTCGATGAGAACTCCGACTTCTGGATCGTGCATGTCGCACCGAAATGCGGCACCGCGGCTCCGACGGCATCGATCTCCATCCCGTCACCAACGTTCGAGATGCAGGCGACGGAACTGGCTGAGACGACCGTCGGCGATGCGCAGGGAATCGAGACATGAATGCCATCAGCCCCGCTGTCCCGAACCGTGACACCCTGGAGTGCGACCCTGCCGCCACCACCCGCGCCGGTCTGGTTGCTCCCATCTTCATCAATGCGCACGCCATCACCGATGTTGCCACACGCATAGCAGTCCTCGAAATCAATCTCATAGCTGTCCGCACGTGCTCCGATGCTCCAGCCACTCCCGCCGTTGCTGAAAGCCCTGCAGGCACGAAAACGGTTGGTGACGCCGTTCGATCGCACGGGCGCGCTCGGCGGACTGACCAACGTTCCATGCCCGAGGCAGTTGCGGGTCGCGATGTCTCGATGGATCACCCCCTCGGCATGGAGGTGGTTCAAGCCGTTCCCGCCACAGTCCTCGACCGCCAGCGCCGTACAGACACAGATCACCACGCCATGCGTGTGGACACCAGTGTCCCAACCGGAGATGCGCGATCGGCATGTCCCATCCGGACACCTGACCTCAAGCCGCGTGTTTGCAACGCTCGTTCCGAAGTCCATATCGATGCCATGGAGCGATCCGGGGACGCCGAGGAGATCAAAACCGTTGAGATCGATCGAGACATCACCCTGTGCCGTCACACGGATACCGTGCTGCCCGACACCGCCGACGATGTCAGCCCGCAAGAAGTACTGCCCGGGCTGATCGATGATCACCACCGCCCCTTCGTCACCCGGAAGATCGTTCACGCACACCCGTGGCTCGATCGCGTCCAGCGACTTCATGGTTGAAGTGATTGGCCCCTGCGGCGGATGGAGCGGCCCCGCGCTGGCGACAGCACACAGCAGAGACACAAACGCGATCGAGGCGGTCACGGGTCGGAACATCGAAACTCCCTTCATGGACTGGTGAGCATCCAGCGTATAGAGGATCGACGTGAACGGTGCCGCGGATAAAGCCGAACTCCAGACCGTCCGGAAACAACGAGGCAGTATCACGCGGCGGACATGTCCCGGACGGCCATGAGACGGAGACATGACCCAGAAACTGGGCAAGAACGGGCCAGCGCGCTCGCAATACACCCGCTGCTGGGTCGTTTCGCCTGCAGATCCCCGGTGGGGAAGGAGCGCGATGTGTGCCGAGCCAACGTGATCGTGGCGGCGTTGACCGTATGCGCGGTCGCCACGCTGACCGGCGGGATCGGGCACACGCTGGAGGCAGCCACGAAGCGCAACCGCGTACTACATCTCCCTGAAGAGCCCTTCAGGTATGGCGAGCTGCCCCATCACTTCCAGAACCCCAGCGTTCGCCGACTGGACAATACCCCGCCGGCGAACCCCATCACCGATGCTGGCGCCACACTTGGGCGCGTCCTCTTCTACGACACCCGCCTCTCCATCAACAACACGACGTCCTGCTCCAGCTGTCACGTGCAGCGCTATGCCTTCTCGAACGCTCCGCGCCGTGTCAGCACCGGGCACCGCAGGCAGCGGACCGACCGCAACTCGCCATCCCTGGTCGAGACCCGCTTTGTGCGAAACGGCCGACTCTTCTGGGATCAGCGCGCAGCATCACTCGAAGACCAGGTACTGATGCCCATCGAAAGCCCAATCGAGATGGGTCACGACCTGACCAACGCCGTCGCTGCGTTGCATGTTGTCCCCGAGTATCACGACCTCTTCACCAACGCCTTCGGAGATCCAAGGGTGACAGAGGATCGTGTTGCCCGCGCACTCGCGCAGTTCGTCCGCGCGATGCTCTCGCACGAGTCGCGCTACGACGAGGGACTCGCACGAGGCTTCGGACGAGACGATCCGTTCCCCCACTTCTCCAGGCGCGAGAACGCTGGCAAGGCACTGTTCATGCAGCGGTGCGCAACGTGCCACATGCCCGCCGGCCAGGACGCCGTCTTCTCACCTTCCAACGCGCACAACATCGGGCTCGACCCCGGACTCGACGTACGTGATCTCGGCGTCGCCGACGTGACGTTCGACCCAAGCGACGCCGGCCGCTTCCGATCACCTTCGCTGCGCAATATCGAGCTCACGGCTCCCTACATGCACGACGGGCGACTCCGGTCCCTCGAGGCGGTCGTCGAGCACTACAGCACAGGAATACACCAGCACCCCAATCTCGATCGACGCCTTCGGGGACGCGCTGCACAGCGCGTTCAGCGTGGCAGCACACGTGGATTCAACTTCAGCCCAACCGAGAAGGCCGCCCTCGTCGCATTTCTCAAGACGCTGACCGATCGGAACTTCATCCGTGACGAACGCTTTGCAGATCCCTTCGCGGCACCGACACGCTGACGTCAACCTGAACAAAGGACCGCACGTGACCGAACGCACACACCTCGTTGCACTCCTCTGGATCGCCATACTCTGCGTGCCTGTCATCGCACAGCCCAGCCGCGGCGGGCGCGATTCCCTTCCACCCAGCACCGGTGCATCGATCGACGTCGAGGACCTCGTCAACAGACTGATGCGCTTTGATAGGAATCGCGACGGTCGCGTCGGCATTGATGAGGTCCCCGAACGCATGCAGGCTCTGATACGGCGCGGCGATACCGATGGCGACGACGCCGTCGATCGCGCCGAGGCTCGCGTTATCCTTGCAACCAGCACACGTTCACAGCGTGATGGAACAGCCAACACAGCCGGCCGGCAGCGAGACGCCCTCCTTGTTGCCATTGACACCGACCGCGACCGTGTCCTTTCCGAGCATGAGATTCGGCAGTCTCACGTCGCACTCCGGGAACTCGACACAAACAACGATGGTCGGCTCACTGCCGCGGAGCTTGGTCCCCTCGCCAATGGTCAGCAATCTGGACGTCGCAGCCGTGCCCAGCCAGGCGATCGTGACCGCAACGCCGCACCATCGGGGCGAGGCCAGCGACGTGGACAACCGCGGGACAGCGGAGCCGCCCGCCAATCCGATGGACCAACGAGAGACCGAGGAAACGGGACGTCGGCAGTGCTGGCGATCCTCGACGGCAATCAGGACGGCGAACTCGACCGCGCGGAAATTCGCAGCGCCCCCGCATCGCTTCGCCAGCGCGACGTGAATGGCGATGGCGAGCTCGATCGCACGGAACTCCAGCCCGGCGGCAGAAGCGAGAGGAGAGGACGCCGAGGCTGATCGTCCCTTGGGTCACCAGAGAACGACTGATCCGATGACTCACCTGGTTCCCGCCGCATCCCCAGCCAGTGCGCAGCGCTCCGATCATGTCCACGGCCGGGATCGACGATATCCCATGCGTGATACAGCGCGACAAGCGCCTCCACGACGCTCGCAGCGGGATCATGATCCTCCGTACGCCGCTGGAGCAGTGTGGACGCGGCAGGCAACAGAACCTCTTCCGCTGCCGTGAACCGACGCTGCTCCAGGAGCAGTGCCGCAAGGCCTGTGACGGCACCGGCGTACTCATCCTGCCAGTTCAATGCCTCGGCCAGGGTGTCAATCGCGTCTCGGTAGGCAGCTTCCGCGCGGTCAGACTGGCCCAGGCCGTTGAGATTCCGTGCGAGCCAGTACATCGCAGATCCCGCGAAGGGTGCGTCGTCTCCTCGGACTGCGCTGGCGCGATCGACGGCGAACCGGGCATGCGTCAGACCTTCGTCGAACAACCCAACTTCGTACAGGCTCCGCGCGTGGAGCTTTGTCGCAATGATCCGATGCAGGTGATCGGGCCCGTACAGATCCTCTGCGCTCTCACGTGATGCACGAAGAACCTCTTCCGCGCGCTCGAACTGCTTGAGCGCGAGCAGCGTCTCTCCAAGGTGGTAGCCCGTCACCACCGTCGCCTCATGTCTGTCGCCTGCGATGGTGCGCCATCCCTCGTGGGCGATCTGTATCTGGAGTTTCGCCTGAGCATGCAGGCCATTCCGACTGTACAGCGTCGCCAGGTTCTGACGAAGCGTCAGGACGGACTCACCATACTCGCCGTGGGCCGTGATGGAGTCAGCAAGAATGCGTTCGAACTGCGCGATTGCCTCGTCCGCTGGTCGTGTCCACGAATACACGCTGGCGAGCAGCCCTTCCGCGTGCAGAAGATCGGAGTCCATGGGTGGCAGGACGCGTCGCATCGTTGTCACCACCTCGCTCAGGAGCTGGTCCGCTTCCACCCTCCGCCCGAGCGGAGTCAGCACTGCGGCGAGCTGCGCCTTTGACCGCAAGGTCGCCCGATGCTCCGACCCATGCGTTCGTGCCGAACGCTCCGCGGCATCCTGAAGTGTCGTGACGGCTTCACTCCACTCCAGCCCAAGCCCAAGCGTGACGCCGAACTGATAGATCGAATCGATCGTCAGCGGATGATCGGGACCATGCTCCTGCTCCCGCAATGCGACGACACGCCGCCACTGCGCGATCGCTTGGTCATACAGGAATAGCCGCTCGGTGATTCGGGCGATCGATGCACGCAGTTCCGCCTCGACCACTGGATCATCCGTGTACCCGGTATCCAGCTCCTCGAGCGCTCGCGCAACGATGATGTCCTCCAGAACGTCCCGCGCCAGGTTCGTCCCATCGACCTCAGAGACCCGGCCAGTGGCAGCCACTCCGATGGCAGACTCGAATCCCGTGATCAGCCGCGCCCCCATGGCTGGAACTTCGATCCCCTCCAGAAGCGTCGCCTGGAAGGCGGCGATGGTCTCCATCCGCTGCCGCGAGAGGTCCGCCTCCGCTCGCGCAACCTCCGTCCGATACAGGAGGATGCCAGACGCGATGAGCCCCCCCACCAGCGTGAGCACGGTCATCAGACACCCAGCCACCAGCGCCTTGTTCCGATGTGCGAACTTCCGAAGGACGTAGATCCGGCTCGGCGGATGCGCGAGGATCGGTTCGCGACGCAGATGGCGGCGGAGATCATCCGCAAGCTGGCCGGCGGAGCTGTAGCGACGGTCGCGATCGTACGCCAGCGCCGTGCCGACGATGATCTCCAGGTCCCCTCGGAGCGATGGATCGATGCGCCCGAGCGCCTCCGGGCCCTTGCGAGTCGCGCTGGCGAGTTCTGTCAGCGACATGCCCTGTGTCACGAACGGTGGCCGACCCGCGAGAAGTCTGTAGAGCACAAGCCCAAGCGCATACACGTCACACCGTGTATCGAGAGAGTCGGAATCTCGCTCCAGCTGCTCCGGACTCAT
>JBCBTA010000217.1:0-5934 GCA_039818905.1 Planctomycetota bacterium | reverse complement strand
CGGGAGGGCTCGGGATCGGATGCAATTCACAGTCTGCGTGCAACTGCTCGTGATGGTGGCATCGGCGTCCGTCGCGCGTGCGACCAACGTCTCGGGTGTCGATCTGTCCACGCTGACGCGTGTCGAGGCGAACGGAGGCACCTTCTCGGACGCGTCCGGGACTCGTGACCTCGTTGAGCTCGTCGCTGAAGCGGGGGTCGATGTCGTCCGCTTGCGCATCTGGGTCGCCCCCGGCACCGGATTCAACGACCTTCCCGACGTCCTCGCCATGGCCCGGCGGATCGATGATGCGGGCATGTCGCTCCTGCTCGACTTTCACTACTCCGACAGTTGGGCCGACCCCGGACAGCAGACCAAGCCGGCGGCGTGGGAGACATTGACCTTCACCGAGCTCGTCGGCGCGGTGTATGCGCACACGCACGATGTGGTGGCGGCGCTGGCCGGGCAAGGCACGCCTCCCGCCTTCGTGCAGATCGGCAACGAGATCACCAATGGCATGCTCTGGGAAGATGGTCGCGTCGAGGGCGACAGCAACTGGGGCAATCTTGCGTCACTGATCCAGGCAGGAGTCCTTGGCGCACGAGATGGCAGTCCGGACGCGCATCCGCAGATCGTGCTGCACATCGACCGCGGCGGAGACAACAGCGCGTCGCGGTGGTTCTTCGATCACATCCAGGCGCAGGGCGTGCAGTACGACATCATCGGCCTCAGCTACTACCCGTGGTGGCACGGGGACATGGCCGCGCTGCGTGACAACCTTGCTGATCTCGGGCCGCGGTATGGCAAGCCGATCCTCCTTGTCGAAACGGCCTACCCGTTCACACTTGGCTGGAACGACACGACGAACAACATCGTCGGCGAGCCGCTCTTCACACCGACCGACTTTCCCGCGACACCGGAAGGACAGGCCGGGTTTCTCCGGGCTCTTCGCGCAGAGGTCGCCGCATCGCCGACAGGTGTGGGTGTCTGCGTCTGGGAGCCGGGCTGGATCACCACGCCGAGCGAGGGCTCGCCGTGGGAGAACCTTGCATTCTTCGACTTTGGCGGCAGAGTCCTCCCCGCACTCGAATCGCTTGGTTCGCCCGTCAACAGCGATGTGGACGACAGCGGCGCCGTCGATGTGGATGACCTCTACCGATTCGAAGCCAGCCCGGTGGATGTTGACGCTGACGGCGATGTCGATGCGGATGATCGCACGGCCCTGCTCGACTGGCTCCGCCGCGGCGAGCACCGTGTGCGGTAAAACGCACTGCGATGCCCTTCGTATTGTCGAACACGTCATCGTCTGCGGCACACGGATGGCGTAGGGTGCGGGCCCATGAGTGTTTCACCGTCTCACGACTCGACCCATCGTGTTCTCAGTAATCGCTTCGGGTTCACGAGCCTGCGTCCCCTCCAGGCGATGGCCATCGATCACGTTCTGGCCGGCCGCGATGCGCTGATCGTCATGCCGACAGGCGGCGGCAAGAGTCTGTGCTTCCAGCTGCCGGCACTCGTGCTGCAGGCCCAGCACGCGGAGTCTCCGGGCATCGGCCTGGTCTTCTCACCGCTGATCGCTCTGATGGAGGATCAGGTCGCGGCTCTACGCCGCAAGGGCATCCGCGCGACATACATCAACTCGACGCTCTCCCGCAAGGATCGTGACGCGCGGCAGGCTGCCATCGCACGAGGCGAGTTCGAACTGGTCTACGCCACGCCCGAGCGCATGGGGCGTCCCGGCTTCGCCGAGGCCCTGGCGGCGGTACCCGGCGGTGTGCGCCTGCTCGCCGTCGATGAGGCCCACTGCATCAGCAAGTGGGGGCATGACCTGCGCCCTGCGTACCGCGAAGTCGGGCGCTTCCGGACCCTCCTCGGTGAGCCGGTGACGGTCGCGCTGACGGCGACGGCGACCGCCGCGGTCCGCGAGGACATTCATGATGTCCTTGGGCAGGCGGACATGTCCCTGTTCGCATCGGGCATCGACCGCCCCAATCTCACGCTCGACGTCGTCGAGGTCTGGGACGACGCTGACAAGGTGCGCGCGCTCCGCGACGTCTCGGCGTCGCATCGCGGGACGGGCATCGCCTACTTCACGCTCATCAAGGATCTCGAACGCTTCGAGTCGCTGGTCCGGCGGGAGATCCCCGACTGCCAGGTCGAGCGCTACCACGGCAAGCTGGACCCCCGCGAGAAGCGCCGCGTCTACAAGCGCTTCATCGAGGCGGGGCCGGATGACCGTCTGCTGCTGCTCGCCACCAATGCCTTCGGCATGGGCGTTGACAAGCCCGACCTGCGTTTCGTCGTGCACATGCAGGTACCGGGGAGCGTGGAGGCGTACTACCAGGAGGTCGGTCGGGCCGGGCGTGACGGCCTGCCGTCACGGTGCGCCCTGCTGTACGCCCAGGATGACCTCGCGATCCAGCAGGAGTTCATTCGCTGGCAGAATCCGTCGCCGGACGTCATCGTTCGTGTCGCAGTCGCGGCGGAGCGGCGCAGCGAGGAGGAGTTCGATGAGGACGATCTGCGCATCGATGCGCTCGGGAAATCCGGGCAGAGCGGAATCGTGCAGTACGCACTCATCGAATTGGCCCGGCTCGGTGTCGTTACCCCCGTCTACATGGGTTCGGATGCCACCGGACGCTATCGCTTTGCACAACCGCTGGACCACGACCTCGTCGATCCCGAGGAAATCGAGGCCAAGGCGAAGCGGGACCTCCAGCGTCTGCTGCAGATGGTGCACCTGACGCGTGCGGAGGATGTGCGCTCGTTCGTGCTTGACTACTTCGAACTCGAGCCGACGCCCGTGTAGTCAGTCGGTGCGAATGAACTCGTATCCACCATCGACGGCGCCCCACGCCTGCTCGCCGTCGGCGGTCCAGCCGCGATCCCAGGTCAGAAGCCGGTCAGGCAGCAGCGTCATTTCGCTGGTTGCGTACGCCGCGTTGCCCAGGTTCGACGTGCAGCCCGCCCCCTCCGTCCCGCCGACGAAGGCATCACCCTCTCTGGTCAGGAAGACACTGCAGCCGTCGCGCAGTGTCAGGTCCTGCGGCTCGATGGCATCGAAACGCGACACGTCACGCCAGGCGCCGGCCCATGCGTTTCGCTCACCCGGCAGCGTGTAGACATCGGAGCGCACCCGGCCGTCCGGTTCGGCGACAAGGTGATACACCCGTGTGCGGTAGGGGCGGTCGAGTGCCTCAGCCGCGGCTTGTTCGATGTAGAGCCATGGGCCGTCGTTCCGATCTTCCCAGATGGTGACGCACACCAGCCGGATATCGAAAAAGTTCTCCGGATCCTGCGCATGCTGTGCAGCACTGGAGAACGAGCCCGTCAGGTACGTCTCGAGGGACAGCGCCGCTTCCTCGCCGGAAGACAGGCTGCCCATGGTCGTACATCCGCCGGCAAGGATGGTGCTGCATGTCAGGATCACGGCCACGTTCAGTCGCATGCGATGTCTCCTCGTGTGTGTCTTTGTGGAGCCTACGCGATCACACAAGCGCATGCCGCTCAGTCAGGCCGGTTGAGCCACGCTGCTGCTCGCTGCGTCTCCGGTGCATCGGGCCCGAGCAGACGCATGGCCTTCGCATGTGCGCCGCGGAGCACATCCTGTGCGTTGCCTCGTCCCAGCAGCGCCAGGAGCACGCCGACCTGCACGTGCGATCGGGCCCGGTCCGGGTGGTGCTCCGCCAGGATCGCGCGGCGGATCTCCATGGCCTCGGTCGCGTGTGACAGCGCATCGTCCAGTGCATCCCTCTCCTGGGCGAGGTCCGCCAGGGAATACAAGCACATTGCGACATCGGGATGGTCCTCGCCGAAGAGGTCGATGCGTATGTCCATCGAGTCGAGCAGCAACCGCTCCGCGGCGTCGTTCTCGCCACGAGCCCGCTCGATCCGCGACAGACCAGCGAGCGACAGCGAGACCTCATAGCTCCTCGGGCCCGACACCCTCTTGCGAATGCGTAGCGCCTCCCGCACGAGTGTCGCTGCCTCATCAATGCGTCCTTGCTCGGCCCGCAGCAGTCCCAAAGCGCCCGTCGCCTTGGCTGTCTCGGCGCAGTTTGTGCCGTAGAGCCGCCGGGCGGCCTCGAGCGAGGCGTCCAGGTGTCCTTCCGCCTCGGCGTACATGCCGAGGTTGCGATATCCACCGCCGATGATCCCGTGAATGGACATCGCGGCGTGCGGCTCGTCGGCGAGTGCAAGATCGACCCACAGAGCTGCTTCATCGAGCATCTCGGCGACAGTCACATCATCGCTACCCTCCGCTGCACCGACCGATGCAAGCGTGTCCTCGAGGAAGATGTTGATCTGCCTGAGTCGATCACTCTGGCCGCGGATTCGGTTGTTCTGGACGAGCAGCGTGATAATGAAGCCGGCGAGGAAGACCAACGCGATGCATGCACCGACCACGATGCCGCGATGCCGACTCAGGAACTTCCCTAGGACGTACACCGCGCTGTCGCGGCGGGCCTCGATGGCTTCGCCCCGGAGCGCCCGTGCGACATCATCTCGAAGGGCGCGCACGGACTGATAGCGGCGCTCCGGATCCCTGGACATGGCTTTGAGAACGATGGTGTCGAAGTCGCGGCTGATGCGCGCCGTGCCGCTGGCACTTGGCCTGCTCGGATCCTGCTCCTGCACCACCCGCGCGAGCTCGACCGGGTTGAGCGTCGTCGGGTACGGCAGCTGCCCGGTCAGGATCTCATACAGGATCACGCCGAGTGCGTAGACATCGCTGCGTGTATCAACCTGGTGTGCGTGACCGCCGGCCTGCTCGGGTGCGGCGTACGCGGGGGTTCCGAGGAATGCACCGGTGCGCGTACACGCTGGAGACTCATGGTGCACAGCAAGCCCGAAGTCGGCGACCTTGGGACGTCCTCCCGGATGCTCGAGCAGGATGTTGGCAGGCTTGAGATCGCGGTGGATGACGCCGCGCATATGGGCTGCAGACACACCGTCGCAGACGAGGAGGAACGCCTGCAGGAGTCCGGTGTCGATATCGGAGGCCTCAGGCCGGTCGGCCATGGCACCAGCCAGTGAACCGCCCTCGACGAGTTCCATGGAGAAGAAGGGAAATCCTTCCCGCGTGCGCCCGCTGTCGAACACGGTGACGATGTTCGGATGACTCAGTGATGCCACCAGCTCGATTTCACGCTCGAATCGGGCCCGCTGTCGGGCGGTGGAGAGCACGCCCGAGCCCAACACCTTGAGGGCAACTTCTCGCTGCAGGCCGGTGTGCAGCGCACGGAAGACCACACCTTGTGCGCCGCGGCTCAGCACGCCGCGCATCTCGTAGCCGTCGATCCTGGGAGGGAGCAGGTCATCGACATTGGCGTCCGTCGCACTGAGTTCGACGAGCTGGCTGGCCAGCGAGTTATTGTCCCGCACTTCGTCCAGCAGCGCCGAGCAGGCCTCGCATGATGCAAGGTGAGCCGCAAGGTCCGGGTTCGCGTCAGGCTCGGCGATCCATGCCTCGATCTCGGCGAGTGTCGGATGTGACGCATCAACCGTGCTCATGGTTGGCCTCCATGTCGTCATACGCGTTGGACAGCTCGTTGACGATGCCCCGGAGGCGGCGAAGGCATCGGTGCTTCGCCACATAGACGTCGTTGGTCTTGATCCCCAACTCGTGCGCAACGGCGGATGCCGTCCCGCCGCGCAGCGCGAAGAGATCGAATGCCATCAGCGTGCGCTCATCCAGCGCTGTCTCGTCCCAGAGGCGGCGAAGCGATTCACGGAGGATCGCTCGTTCGCGTTCCTCGGCCCACATTGCCGACAGGCGCTGCTGGTCGATGGCGTTGTCCGTTGCGGAGCGAGGGAAGCCACGTCGGATGGCGCGTTCCCGTGCGCCAGCGATACAGTTGCGCGCGATGCCGAGGAGCCATGAGCTCAGCCGGCCCTTCGTGCGGGAGTATCGCCCCGCGCGGAACAGGGTGACGAATCGCAGCAGCGTTTCCT
>JBCBTA010000216.1:0-5937 GCA_039818905.1 Planctomycetota bacterium | reverse complement strand
CGGCAACTGTCAAGCGCATGCAGTCCGCAGAGCTTGAGCCCGACCTCCGCGCCGGCTTCCAGCACGGCCTGCCCTTCCGGCGCGTCGGTGTCCAGCTCGACCCTACGCAGCACGCCGAAGTCCACGTCGCCGGCGCCATCGACCCCGCCTCGGATTTCCTTGGCCTCGGCGTAGGCACGGGCCGCCTGCTCGAAGAGTGTTCGAGCGACAATGAACTCGCCGCGGACGTTCGTGTACGTATTGGTGGCGCGGCGATAGGTCGCGTTCTTCTCTTCAGGCGTCTCGCCGATGTCGATCTGCTGCGGCGACTCCTGCTCGAGGAGATCGTCGGGCGTGCCGTACCACACACCGAGCAGCGGTGGGGGCGTGAGCTTCTTGGGTGCGCTGATCAGTTCGCCCGTCGGGTCGCGCTGACTCTCGGTCCCGAACTTGAGTGGGCTGATGCGGGCGAGCCAGCGTCCGTACTGCACCAGGATGGGATCCTTGAGGCCGTAGCGGTCCTCGAGGTACGCCTCCTGGATAGCGCGGTTCTGCCCTGACTCGAGTCCGCCCCCGGCGAAGGCGAGCGCAGCGCCAATGCCACCCGGCGCCATCGCGACGAGCAGGAAGAGCAGGAACGTAATCCCGATGAGCGTCGGGATCATGAACACCAGTCTTCGGATGATGTAGCCGGTCATGCGGTCGACAACTTTCGTCGGCCACGAGCGAGATGCTCGAGCATCAGTTCATCGGTGCCCGCATGAACATCTCGGTCTTCTCCAGACCGGCGGGGTACTCGCGGAAGTTGCCCACCTCGCGGCTGACGAAGCGTACCCACGGCGGGTTGAGGATGAAGGTGTAGGGCTGGTCCTCGTGGATGACGCGGTGCAGCTCGAACCAGATCTTGCGCCGCTCCTCGGCATCCATCGTCGCACGACCCTGCTCGATGAGCCGGTCTGCTTCGTCGTTGGCCCACTGCGAGAAGTTGTCACCCTCGTTGGCGATCGAGTCGGAGTGCCAGACCTGGTACGGGTCACCTTCGGGATCGCTGTGCGACCACTGCAGCGTGATCGCATCGAAGTTGCGCTGGTCCAGCAGCTGGTCGTAGATGGCCCACTCGACGGTGCGTAGCTCGCAGATCACGCCGACCTTGCGGCACTGATCCTTGAGATACGCCCCGGTCTTCTTGCCCATGGAGCTGCCGGTGCTGTAGGTGAACTCGAAGATGAAGTCCTCGCCGGCCTCGTTCTCGAGGATCTCGTCGCCGTCGCGGTCGATCCAGCCGGCCTCGGCGAGCAGCTCGCGGGCACGATCGAGGTCGTAGGGCCACGGCTCGATGCTCGGATCCGTCTGCCCACCGATAGGCGAGAAGGGGCTGCTGGCGACCTCACCGAGTCCCTCGGCAAAGTTCAGCCGCATGTGGTTGCGGTCGAGCAGCAGGGTCATCGCGAGTCGGACGCGCGGATCGGCGAAGGGTGTCAGGCGGTTGCCGCGCTCCGCGCAGTTCCAGGCGATGAAGGACACGCCGGAACGCATGTTGACCCACGCGTGTGCCGTGTTGTCGCGCATGAAGCGCTCGTCGGCGGTCTTGCGCCGGTACTGCTCGTGCGTGCCGCGGACGATGTGGCCGTTGCCGTTCTCGAACTCGGTGAGGCGGGCGACGTTGTCGGTCACGACGGTGAAGCGCAGCCGCTGCACGGCCGGCCGATGGCCCCAGTAGTTTTCGTTGCGGACGAGAACGATGTCCGTCGGCGGGGCCCACTGGTTGTCGGGGTCCAGCGTTTCGAACATGTACGGGCCGGAGCCGATGAGCAGGCCGGTCGCCTGATTGATCTGCGATGGCGTGAACTTCTCGTAGACGTGCCTCGGAACGACCGGAAGCTGCAGTGCCGTCCGCAAATTCAGGAACATTGGCTGCTTGAATGTGAACTCGACGACGCGCTCAGAGATCGCCTCGACCTTCTCAATGGGGTCGTACACCGCGCGGAAGCGGGCCGCCTCGATCTCCTGGTTGAAGACGAGCTCGTGGAAGGTCCAGCGGAAGTCCTCCGCGGTGACGGGCTCTCCGTCACTGAAGCGAGCGCGATTGTTGATCTTGGCTCGAAGCCACATGCCGTCGGGGTCGTACTGCCACGCTTCGGCAAGCAGGCCGTCGAGCTCGAGTGACTGCGGGTTGTATCGGGCCAGCGACTCGACCACCATGTGCTCGACCACGCGGCGGCCGTACACATCGGAGTAGCGGAAGGGCGTGACGATGGGCGGCTGGCCCTCGAAGATCTCGATGAGCTCGCCGCCTTCGTTGAAGTCCTCTTCATTGTTCGGATCGTTGATCGGGCCGAAGGGCGCAGGCCACGTGACGGGGACGCCACCGGGCCGGGCCCACGACTCGTCCCGCGCGGCCGGACCAGCGCCGGGCGTAATCGTGCGGACGGAAAGACCCTCGCCGCGGAGCGTCTCGACCTCGCGCCGCACCTGTGCGAGCGTCTTGGCCTGCTGGTCGATCTTGGTCGTGAGCGTCTGAACGTCCTCGAAGCGTCGATCATCGGCGATCATCGACATGAAGACGAGGACGCCGACCGCAATCACCAACGTGAAAAGGAAGAAGTCCTTGAGACCAAAGTGGTTCTGCATGTCGCGATCACACCTCCGCCAACCCCGGATTTGCACTGGCTGAACACTACTTCCTCGCCCGCTTGGGATCAAACGCCTCGCGCAGGCCTTCGCCCACGAAGTTGAGCGCCAGCAGCGTCACGCCAAGGAGGATGCAGGGGAACACCAGCAGCCACCATCGCACCCGAACCGTGTTGAGTTCGACGAGCCCCTCCGCCGCGAGGTTCCCCCATGACGGCAGGGGGGGCTTCACGCCGATGCCGAGGAAGCTCAGGAATGACTCCTGCAGGATCGCCTGCGGCACTGTCAGGGTCGCATACACGATCACCGGACCGAGCAGGTTCGGCAGCAGGTGGCGCGCGAACTGACGCGTCACCGGCACACCCATGGCGCGGGCGGCCTCCATAAATGGTTGGGCCTTGAGCGACAGCACCTGTCCTCGGATGACGCGGGCCATCGTCAGCCACGACACGCCCCCGATGGCCACGAGAAGGATCAGTACTTCAAGGGACTTCCGCTGCCCTTCGGTCAGCTCGCGCGGCGTCAGCCGCGGGATGGTGTCGAGCTCGGTGCGCAAGGCACTGGTGAGATCAGGGTCAGACTCCAGCAGGGCCTCTGCATCACGTTTCCCGGCGGGTTCGCCCTGCTCGAGAAGCACCTCCTGGGCCCGCGCCGTCATCCACGCTTCACGTGCGCCCTTCTTCGACGACCACTCATCGATCAGTGCATCGCCTGCAACGGCAAGGAGCACGACGAGCAGGATGTACGGCAAGCCGTAGAGCACATCGACGATGCGCATCATCACCGCATCGACACGTCCGCCGAGATACCCGGACAGGGCGCCGTACAGCGTTCCGATGAAGACGGAGATCGTCGCTGCGGCCAGTCCGATGCCGATCGACACACCACCGCCGGCGAGGCATCGGACGAACAGATCGCGTCCGAGCTTGTCGGTGCCGAGCAGAAAGGTGGGTCGAGCATCGTCGATCTGCCCCTGCGTCGGCACTGGAGGCTCGACGTCGGCGGGCAGTTCACCGGCGCGAATGGCTTCGATCGCCTCGCGATCCACATCGGGCAGACCCGCAAGATGGACCTGGCGCTGCGACTGCGACCACTCGTCCCATGCGCTGGGGAGTCTGGCGTCGCGCAGCTCGGCAAGCTTTGCGGCGACGAGGGCGTCGGTTGCTCGGTGCAGGGCGACGGTCTCGAGCCGCGCCCGTTCGTCTTCGCCCATCGGGGCCCACGTCGGCGGAATGAGGAAGCCGTCGAGATCGCCATCCTTGTATCGGGCGGGCTCGCCCGGCGCGCTGCTGCCGAGGGTGTACGGCAGGGAGCCGATGCATGCGAGCACCATGATGCTGAGCATCGTCAGGCCGATCAGACCGGCCACCGAGCGCGTGAAGGGGTTGTCACGCGCAGGCGACCCTGCGGCCATGGCTGGGACGGAGGTCTCTTCCATTGCCGCGAGGATAGCGGCGAGAGCGAGGCCGGGTCGGCGAATTCAGGGGCGCTCGGATCGGCCCTCGCGCGGCGACGCCTCGCCGCGTCCGCCTCGACGCGGCCACTGCGGCTCGCGGCCCTCAAGGATGTCCGACATGCGCTGCTCGATCATGGAGTCCCGCTTCTCAGATGCGTCATCGAGGCGGCTGCGCAGCTCGTCCAGGCGTGACTCCAGATCGGCGACGTCGTACGCCGCGACCTCGATGCGCAGGTCGAACTGCTCGGAGAGGGTGTCGCGCAGCTGCGCTTCGAGATCGATGCGGTTGGCGTCCTCGGCCTTCCGCAGGGCCTGCGCGATCCGCCGCACGCGGACTTCGGTCGAGATCAGGCGCAGATGCGTCTTCGCCCGCTCCGGATTGTCCTCGAACCGCTGACGAAATTCGCGGGCCCGCTCTGGGTTTCGCTTGATGACGTTCTCGAGAGTGCTACGCATGTCAGGGTCGAGCCCCTCCAGGGCTGCTTCGACACCGTCACCCCTGCCGCGCGGCCGATCGCCCTGGCCGCCACCCGGGCCCTGCTCGCCGCGCCCGCCGCGGCGTTCGCGCCACGCGTCGCGCCGTGCGGCACGTTCGTTCACCTCATCCATGAACATGCGGCGCAGGTCCGGGCCGAGTTCCTCCATGGATTCGCCGGCGCGGATGCGCTCCAGCAGATCGGTCGTCTCTCGTTCTTCAGCGCGGATCTTCTCGAGACGCTCCTCGAGCTTGCGCTCGATCTCGGCCATCCGGTCGGGCGCAGCCCGCCGTTCGCCGCGCGGTCCGTCAGGCCGCTGGCCCGGCTGTGCGATCGCCTGTGCGCAGAGCAGCGCGATACAGCAAAGTACGAGGAGGATGCGTCGTGTGTGCATGGTCATAGCGAACCCGTCTCCAACGCGGCGTCGATCAGCCAGTCGTAGCTCTCATCGGTGGACCAGAAGTCGTCGAGGTCGGACTCGATCGACGCCAGCACGGCATCGATCGCCGGCTCGCCCTCGTCTTCCAGTTCCAGGCCCAGGCTTTCGGCGAACAGCAGGTCCTCCGCGATCAGATCGGTCTGCGTCGGTTGGTTGAGCATGATGACAGTTGCCAGCACGCCGACGGCGGCGAGCGCGACCATCGCGGCGATGCGCAGCGGACCCAGTTCGATCGGGCCGATGCGCGCGATGACCGCAGGCTGCTCGGCCCTGAGTTCGGCACGCGTGCGCGCGAAGATGCGATCTTCCAGCGTCGATGGAGCCGCGGCACGATCGCGTGCGCCGAGCGCGTCCAGCGACTGCTCGAGCCCGCGAAGCTCGGGCGTGATCTCCGGGTTGTGATCATTCTCTCTGTTCATGTCAGTTCGCCTGCCTTCGACGAGGCTTCCTCGATCAGTGACTTGAGTTTGCGGAGGGCACGGTGGTGCCGGGCGAGGACCGTGCCGAGCGGCTGGTCCAAGAGCTCCGCGATCTGCTTGAAGCTCATCTGTGCGTGATGCCGCAACTCGACGACCTCACGATCCGCATCCGCCAGTTCCGTCATCGCGTCACGGAGCTGCGCGATGCCATCGGTGTCCGTTTCCCGCTGGTCCGGTGCGACCTGCACGTCCTGCAGCGTGCCGGGATCTGCCGGCGCCGCCTGACGCTTGCGCCGGCGCATTTCGTCGCGCAGGCGGTTCATCGCGACGCGGAAGAGCCACGCCTCGAACTTGCCGCGCTCGGCGTATTGGCCGCTGCCCAGCTTGGAGGCGACGGTCGCGAACACGGATTGTGCAACCTCCTCGGCCAATTCATCGCTCCGGCATCGTGACCGTCGCCTCCAAGCTGGGCAGCGGCCAATACGCCGAGCGCGGCAAGTTCGAGGCGTGGCTCTTCCGCGTCGCGATGAACCGCCT
>JBCBTA010000215.1:0-5941 GCA_039818905.1 Planctomycetota bacterium | reverse complement strand
GTCGGTGGAGGACAGCAGGCGCCGGTCGTCGGACAGGGAGCAGCCCATCGCGATCGCGTTGAGGACCTCGTGGGCGGGGGCGTCCTCGGGGGTGGCGTAGTGCACGGCGTTGGTGACGACCGTGTGCAGCCCAAGCTCGGCGGCGAAGCGCCGCGCCGCGATGCGACAGCAGGTCCGCCATCCCCGCGGCCAGTGCGGGTCGGTGCTCCGGCGGCAGCGCCTGGAGCGTGTGCACCTCAACCGCCAGGTCGAAGCGGTGATGCAGACGCGATGGCAGGTCCATCAGATCCGCCACCATGAAGGAGCGGGCGAGGGCCCCGTGGCGACGCTTGGCATGCTCGATAGCGCTCGGACAGGCGTCGAATGCCGTGACGTCGTAGCCACGATCCGCCAGAGCCGCGGCGTCCTCGCCGAAGCCACAGCCGATGACCGCGACGCGCGCGCCAGGCCGAAGCAGGTTCGGCGCCTCCACGTTGAGCCACGCAACCATGCACGGATTGGCCCGGGCATGGGCCCACGGCACGCGGGTGACATCGCCCTGCGAATCGCGATACAGCGCATCAAAGCGCTCGATCAGCGCGTCGGGATCAGCCAGCGTTGTGGTTGTCGCAAGACCTGTCATGGGGTGGACCTCCGCTCGTGGCGTTCTCCCCCCGCGCACATCGGTCACTTCGCCGCACCACAGGATACGGGGAACCACCGGACTCTCCAAGGAAATATCCGGACGTTGACATCCGCCCTGATGCGCGGCAATTGCGCATCAGGGACCAGGCTTGTGAACGCTTACGCCACTGCCGTGCCCGTCAGGCGTGGATGACGCGACCCTCACTGGCCAGCGACGCCTCGTGCACGGCTTCGTGCATCGTCGGGTGCGCGTGGACCGTGACGTTGATCTCCTCGCTGGTCGCCTCCAGGCGACGGGCGAGCGTCAGTTCGGCGATGAGCTCGGTCGCCTGATCACCCAGGATGTGCGCACCGAGGATCTCACCCCGCGGCAGCCCGCGAATGATCTTCACCATGCCCTGGTTGTGCCCCGAGGCGATCGCCTTGCCGTGCGACTGCAGGTTGTAGGTGCCGACGGCGTAGTCCTCGTCCTTCTTGAGCCCCTTCTCCTGCAGGGCCCGCTCGGTGTACCCGACGCTGGCGACCTGCGGATGGCAGTATGTGCAGCCGGGGATGACCGAGTAGTCGATCGGAATCGGGTCGTGCCCCGCGATGCGCTCGACGCACACGATCGCTTCCTCACTGGCGACGTGCGCCAGCCACGGCGGGCCGATGACATCACCGACGGCGAAGACGCCGGGCACGCTCGTCGCGTACGTCAGCGCCTTCGGCTCCAGCACGCTGGGGTCGTAATCCGTCTTGATGTGGTCCTTGACGGTTTGCAGACCGAGCGACTCATCGAAGAGCCCGTCGTAGCGCCCCTTCACGCCGACGGCGAGCAGCACCTTGTCGGCGCTGAGCGTCTCCGCCTTGCTCTCGTCGGCCTTCCCGTCCTTGAAGGGTGCGACGGTCACCTTCACCGTGGTCTTGGTCGTCTCGACCTTCGTCACGGTGTGAGCCGTGCGGATGTCCATGCCGCTCTTCTTATAGATCTTGAGCAGGCCGGCGGAGATGTCGGTGTCCTCGACCGGCAGGATGCGATCCATCAGCTCCACGACGGTCACTTCCGTGCCGTACGTGTGATAGAAGTAGGCGAACTCCATGCCGATGGCGCCGGCGCCGACGACGATCAGCTTCTTCGGCTGCTTCGGCAGGGTCATGGCTTCGCGGGCGCCGATGATCTTGTCGCTGTCGAATTTGGCGAAGGGAAGATCCCGGGCCACCGAGCCCGTCGCAACGATGATGTTGTCAGCGGTGATCTTCTCGCGCGGCGTCTTGGCGATCTCGACGGGCGAGTCGGTGCGCTCCTCGGTGACCGAGCAGTCGTAGATCTCGATCTCGCAGGGCGAGCTTCCGCGCTTGCCCTTGACGATCTTGGCGCTGGCCTCGATGTGATCGACCTTGTTCTTCTTCAGCAGGAAGGCGACGCCCTTGTTGAGCTTGCCGGCGACGTCGCGGCTGCGACCGATCACCTTGGACCAGTCCACCCCGATCTTCTCGAAGCTCAGGCCCCAGTCGTCGGCGTGGGAGAGGTTCTCGAAGAGCTCGGCGTTGGCCAGCAGGCTCTTGGAAGGGATGCAGCCCCAGTTCAGGCACACGCCGCCGAGCTTGGCCCGCTCGACGCAGGCCGTCTTGAGCCCGAGCTGTGCCGCCCGGATCGCGCCGACGTACCCGGCGGGCCCGCCGCCGATGACAACGAGGTCGTAGTGCTTGTCCGCCAAGGGAAGCCGTCCTTCGTGCAAAAAGTCGAGTTCGCCGCCCACCGGACGCCCGCGCAGCGCCGGAACCGAGGCGGGGAGGCGATTGTAGCGGGGTGGAGGGGGGGAGGCCCGTCCCGACTACTCCACCACGCGCAGCACGTGTCGGGCCTCGTGCGTGTTGCCGAACATGTCCGTCGTCGTCACCCGCAGCACGTACCCGCCCGGCTCCAGCCCCGGGCCGCCGGGATACGTCGCGCGCCACAGGTTCGTCGTCGCATCGAGGTCGTTCAGGGGATCGCCCGGCTGGTCTCGAACGGACTCGAGCCGCTTCAGCCGGGCCCAGTACGGATCGACGCCCTCGATGCGCTCCATGATGGTGGTCGTCCGGCCGAAGGTCGCGTTCTCGATGGAGAGGATGGCCCTGTCGCGCTCCGTGGCGTTGTAGATGTTGGCCGTGACGACGAGCTGCTCCCCGACGCGGATCTCACTCGGCGCATGGATGTGCAGCTGATCGCTCCACGGCCGTCTTGCCGCCTTGTAGCGCAGCTCGTAGCTGGTGCCGTCGATCTCAAGCAGCATCCAGCCGTTGGGCTTGCCGTCGCGCATCATGGTGTGCGGAATGCCGTACTCGTCCGGCGCGCCCTGCCACCATGATCCGCCTGCTGTCACGGTGACCATGTGGTGGTGCGGCTCGTCGCCGTGCCAGCCCTGATCCGAGCCGAAGAAGACGTGGCTGTGTCGATGCCAGTGCGCGCTCATCGACACCGTGTTGGGGCGGTCCTTGAGAAGCGCGAACAGCGCGTCGAGATTGCGGATCTCCACCATGGGAATGTGCATCAGCAGCACGACGAGTCGATCCTGGCGCACGTGCTCGAGACTGGCCTCGATGAACGACAGTTGGCGCTCCGTCAGCTCGGCGTGATAGCGCCCCCTGCCCTCATCGTTCAGGCCGTCGTAGACGACGTTGTCCAGCACGATGAAGTGGGCCGGGCCGTAGTTGAACGCATAGGTCGGCGGCCCGAAGACGCGCTCGAACGTCTCGTCGGCGTACCTGTCGAACGGGAAGTCCGGATCGCCGCTGTCCGGCGCGTCGAAGTTCATGTCGTGGTTGCCGTACACGTTGTACCAGGGAATGCCCACCGTCCCGACGGCCTGATTGAGCGCCGGATACAGCGTCATGTCGTCGCCCACGAGGTCGCCGAGCGTCACGCCGAAGGCGGCGCCGATCGTTCGGTTCTCCGCGATCACCTCGGGAATGATGTCCCGCGCGAACTCATTGACCTCCTCGATGGAGTACGGCTGGGGATCGCCGAAGAGGATCACGCGGAATCGGTTCGGTTCGTCGCTGCGCACCAGCGGGAAGTCGAGGGACCTCCCGCGGAAGCGCCCCGTCGGCGCCTCCCCGGCATACTCCATCTCGGGCGAACCGGTCGGCTCGTACATGTGCGCGAACCGGGGGAGACTGTCGCCATCGACCGGGGTCATCCACCCGCTGGGCTTGATGATGAAGACGGCTTCGTGATCGTCGAGCTCAAGCCGGTACCGCCCATCGGCGTTCGTCAGCACGACCTCTTCGCCGTTGGACACCGCCATGTTCGCCAGCGGCGGCTCCGAGGCCTGGCGGACGCCGTCGCCGTTGAGGTCCTCGAAAACCACGCCCTCGGCGACGTCCTTCGCAGACGCGGTCGCGGCGAGCAGAACGAGCGGCAGAAGCGCGTGCATGGGCATCTCCATAGAGGGGACGCCTCAATCTACGCGGTCCGACAGGCGGGTGTGTCAGGATTGCATGAAGCCGTCAACGGGGTGCGGGTTCCAGCGGCAGGCTGACCTTGGCGGGCACACGCAGGAAGGGGAATTCGCCGCCGACGCGCAGTCGATCGTTCATCAGTCCCCACGCTGCCAGCCCGTCGGCGGCTCGCGGCTCCAGCATGTAGGACGCAAGCGTCCCCAGCGGCTGGGCCGTGCGCACCACCAGCGTTCCTTTGGCGAACTCCTCGCGCCTCGCCTCCGGCGTTACCTCGATGGCCGCCAGCCTGGTGCGCTTCTGGTACTCCCGCTCCTGCAGCTCCAGCACGTCGATGCGATAGGACTCCACGTCGATCTCCGTCTCGCGCTGGAGGCGCTGCACGCTGATGCCGTGCTGCCGGAGCTTGCGGGCGATGTCGAGGTATCCCTCGGCGGGGATCAGATAGGCGTACGCCCGCTCGACGGTCTCAGTCGCGACGAAGTCGTTCCAGAACTCGACGACGTGTTCCGTCGGCTCGCCCGGTTCGCCGCTCTCGTCCATCACGTAGCCCGAGATGGTGACGGGCCGCTCGAAGGGCCTGACTTCGCTGCGCACGACGACGGGCGGTGCTCCCTCCGGATCGCGCCCGGCGAGCAGTGTTCGCCGGTCCGCCGCGAAGGCCATCGTGGCGATCTTCTCCCGATGGCGAGCGCTGTAGCGCAGCACCTCGAGGCAGAAGTCGTACGTCGCGATGACGCGCTGCTGGTACGTGGCGTAGGCGTATGCCTCGGAGAGGATCGACAGGCGATTGCGCATGCCGCGATACGCCACGCCATACCGCGGCAGATCTGGATACGTCACCCACTTGCTGTGGTCGCGGGTGAAGTTGCCGTAGAAGAACGTCTGCTCGCCCGTCTCCCGCTCGAACGCCGCGTCGATGGCAGGGAGCATGGTGTCGCGGACGTACCGCAGGACCTTGGGATCGCTCGAGGGGTGCTTGGGGCCCTGATAGGTCAGCACGAAGCGGTGGTGCGAGCCGTTGGTGGTGTGCGTGTCCACGATCACGGCGGGATCCCAGGTGTTCTGGAAGCGGATCAGGGCCCGCGTCTCCCGGGCGTCGAGTTTGACGTAGTCACGGTTGAGATCGAGGCCGTGGGCGTTGTGGCGAGTGCCCATCTCTTCGGGCCCGACCTGACCCGGCCGGTTGTCGGCGTCGAAGCGGTCGTTCCCGTCGGGGTTGTAGTTGGGGATGATGCAGATGACGAGGTCGTTGAGCAGGGGGCGCACGTC
The DNA here is from genome assembly GCA_039818905.1 of Planctomycetota bacterium. Taxonomy (GTDB): domain Bacteria; phylum Planctomycetota; class Phycisphaerae; order Phycisphaerales; family UBA1924; genus JBCBTA01. The sequence continues at coordinate 622 of JBCBTA010000215.1, read as the reverse complement.
GCCGAGGGTGAGGTCGCGTGCGAGCATGAGCAGCGCTTCCTTGCCGCAGACTTCCCCGGCATGGATGTTGCCGATGAGCAGCACGACCAGCTTGCCTGTCCCCCGCGCCACGCGCGGATCGCTGACGGGCGGGTCCGCGATGATCGCCAGCGGGATGTCGCGTCCCTCGGTGGTGGTGCCGATCGAGGAGATGGTGACGAGATCCGTCTGCTCGCGCAGGGCGTCGAGGAAGGCGCGGACCTCGTCGGAGGTCATGGTCTGGGTGTAGTTGGAGCGCTCGGCGGCGGTGAGGAGTGGGACGGCCGGTTCCTGAGCATCGACGACGGCGCAGAGTGTCATCACGGAAAGCAGCCTGATCACGTCACCAGCCCCCCGAGCCCCGTCAGCCCGACGGGCTCTTTCGTGAAGAAGGGCTCGGCGCTCTGCGTGCCGATGCGGCTGCCCATGTAGGTCATGGCGGCATCGACCCATTCGACGACGCGGCGGTTCTTCTCGGGGATGACGAACTGCGTCTCGTAGGCGACGATCGAATCGTGCTTGCGCTGCTCGTAGCCGGTGACGTCGATGCAGAAGTTCGGATCGGCCACCCAGCGCAGATGCGTGGCGTAGTAGTAGAAGAGCC
>JBCBTA010000214.1:0-5951 GCA_039818905.1 Planctomycetota bacterium | reverse complement strand
GTTCATGAGTCGGACGCAGCTGCAGCGTCTCATCGACGTCGGCGGCGTCACCGTGAACGAGCGCACACCCAAGGCCTCCACCAAGCTGCGGCTGGGCGATGTCGTCGAAGTGGTCGTGCCTCCGCCACCGGCGAAGGAGATCCAGCCGGAGGAGATCCCTCTGGACATCCTCTATGAGGATGCGCACCTGATGGTCCTCAACAAGTCTCCGGACATCATCGTGCACCCTGCCCGCAGCCATAATCGCGGCACGCTGCTCAATGCACTTGTGTGGCACTTTCAGAATGCATCGACGGTGGGCGGCTCACTCTCCGGGGTCGGGGAGGACAACGCGCGTCCGGGCGTCGTGCACCGACTCGATCGGAAGACCAGCGGCGTCATCGTGATCGCCAAGGATGACGAAGCGCACTGGAAGCTCGGGCGCCAATTCGAAACGCGGAAGGTGGACAAGCGCTACCTGGCGATCGTGGAGGGCGTGCCCGAAGCGGATGCGGACGTCATCGAGCTTCCGATCGGCCCATTCCCGAGTCGCGTGAAGGGGCTGCGCGAGAAGATGACGGTGCGGCATGACGAGTGGGGCAAACCCGCCGTCACCATCTGCCGCGTGCGCGAACGATACGACGGCTACGCGCTTGTGGAGCTCGAACTCAAGACGGGGCGCACACACCAGATCCGCGTGCATCTCAGCTACAGCGGCTGGCCGATCGCCGGTGACGACATGTACGCCGGCCATCATCAGACGGTGGGGCATGTCACCGGCGACGGTTCAACCACTCCGCTGATGCAGCGTCAGGCACTGCACGCCGCCGTGCTTGGCTTCCGCCACCCGGCGACGGAGGAGCAGGTGGAATTCACTGCACCGGTGCCGCCCGATATGGCCGAGATGATCCGTCTCCTGCGAGAGCACAGAACTCCCAGTGGTGTGATCACCATCCCCGGGGCGACTGTGGATCTGGAACGCGCACTTCCCAGCTAGCGTTGCAGCGTCTCCACCCATCACTCCCGAACTTCCTCATCAGCGAGGTCATCGAGCGCCTTGCGGATCTCCGGGAGCGACTGGACGAAGATGGTCCGCGCTGCCTCGATCGCCGCCTGCATCGTTCGGATGCCGGGGCAGCGGGAGTGATAGAGCTTGTCGGCCAGTGCCGACACGATCTCATTCGGACTTCTGTGATTGGCCAGCATGCGCGCGACAGCCTGAGCGTGGCTGGTCGGCAACGTGTTCAGAGCGCGACGCAGGGCTTCCGGGTCGTAGCTCTTGTACGCCGAGAGAGGTTGGCAGAGATCGTCGATGCTCCGCGCCTCCACACCCTCCTCGGTGAGGTTCGGACGAAGGGCAGCCAGTTCCTGAAGGATCGCGCTGCGCAGGGTGTTCCAGGCGTCCTGGCCAAACCGCTCGGCCAACTGGGTCCGACAGATCCGCACGAGCGCGGCGCGCCCTTCCTCCAAACGACGGCGCATGGTGCGCGTGGACACCTGCCGGCGAATCGCCTCACGCTCCACCCACTCAGCCACGGTAAGACGAGCGCCCGCCTGCGTCTCGACGAACGTGCTGTCGTACAGCGCCAACACGTCGTGAGCAGGGCTCTCCGGCTTCACGCTCGATCGAATCGCACTGAGGATCTGCTCGAACTGATTCTCTTCTTCATGACGCATCGCCTCGTCAAGCGGAGAGCGTGACTCGTCGAGCAGCGCTTCTGCATCCTCGTGCAGCGGAACGACCCCGTCCTTGCGCCCCAGGACCTTGCTGCCTTCAGAGAGGATGTCCTTGTACTTCCGTGAGACACACGTCTTGACGTAGGCAATCCGCTGATTGGGGTCAGATGCAAGGCGCTTGAGTGTCTCGGTGTTCTTGCCAGAACCGAAGGTCTTGCGCAGCGAAAGCATGACTGATTGCGTCACCTCATCGCGATGCCGCACGGGGACATTCGACTCAAGCACCAGCATCTCGATGAACTCGGGGGAAAGAACACTTTCCAGCTTCATCACAACGCTCCTTGCGAAGGCGTACGAGAGAGGGAGAGAGAGGGAGAGAGAGAACTGAACGCTCTTCGCAAAGGAAACAGCGCTGGGCTGCGTTTCTGCCGCTGATTTTCGGACCAGGCGCGGAAATCACGTGTACCGCCGCAGAATCCGCATGCCCAAAACAAGCAGCCCCCCTGCCGGGGGGGAACTTGCACTTCGTCTCAACCCGTCTGTCTGACCTAGACGCTATCGACATGCGCACGGGTATCACCGGCTTGCAGGAAGCCGAGGATGACGATCAGGTCATCACTGCGATCAAGGAACTCTCGCCGAGCCGCTTGGGAGGGAAGCGACTCCATGATCTTGTCCGGCGGATCTTCACCACCACAGACAAACCAGTCGTAGTACTTGAGGATCGCTTCATCGATGGACTGTCGTTCTGGGGCGGTCAGCTCATGGTCCATGGATCTTCTCCACTAAGTAGTCTTCACTAACGGGCGGATGCTCACGGGCAAAAGGAAAGCGTCGCACGTGCCCCGCGTGACGCGCGTCGTCCGGATTTCACGCGGCTTGTGCTGCCAAACCGGAATTTCTGAAGAGATCCGTGCGCAGCGGCTGCTGCGTGACGCTCGTGCGCGAACCCACACCTCAGGACGCAGGTCCTCGGGGGCTCTGGACGCCGAGCATCTGCCACCGCTCTCGCAGTGCCGAGAGACTGAACGCCTCGCCGCACTCGGGGCACGTGCCGGCATCGGGCGCACCACGAAGGTCGTAGCCACAGCAGCAGCACAGGCGCCAGTCCGCATCGGCGGCCTTCTGGCGTAGCCGAACGTCCAGCCGCCACATCGCGACCCAGCCGAGGGCGTACACGACGCCTGCCGGGGTCCCGATGAACGCGAACATCCGCATGGCAAATGATGCCCAGTGGTGCATCCACCCATACAGCACGAGCAGCACCCAGATGCCCAGGTATGCGAGGGTGCCGTAGACCAGCCAGCGCACGCGGTTGCGATGCAAGGCCCATGTCGATCGGGAGGCGGGGAAGAGTCGCTGGAGGAGTGTCTCCATGCCAGAAGCGTACCTGCGCGCTGTCAGGACGCCGTGCCGTCGCTCGTCTCGAGCTCCAGCGCCATCAGATCGCTGTAGGAGCCGGCAATGGGCTCCCCGAGCGTCGGGCCGAGCTTGTCCCGCAGGCCGTCAACCAGCATGTGGCACTGCCCGGCGTGGTGGGTCGGCGAGACGAGCGCCTCGATCTCGATGAACTGACCGAGGTGCTCGACGCTGTCGATGTGGATCCGCACGTTCTTGTACATCCACGTCTCGCGCTGCTTGCGCACGACAAGCCAGACTGGCAGCGGCAGCTGACCGAAGCGTCGTTTGGCCTCGTCGCGCGAGTAGATCGTGAAGTGGCTCAGCTTGGGGCGCAAGCGATTGGCCCGGTGGTAGAAGATGTACTCGACGTCCTGCCCGTCAACCTCGCGTCGCTTGAGGCGACCGTCGGGGATGCGGTAGTAGGTATCTGCCTGCTCAGCCTCTTCGGCCTGTACGGCACCGGCGCGCTTGCACACCAAGCGGGCCAGTTCCGGGTCACGAAGCTCAGCTTTGTATTCGACGTTCTGCATGGGAGAGCACGGGGGCCGACGAAGGCACTTCCCCAGCCTCTCAGTCGGGCAGATTGGCCAGCAGCTTGCCTTCGTCCCAGACCTCGATGCCAAGTTCTCGGGCCTTTGCGAGCTTCGAGCCCGCCTTCTCCCCCGCGATGACCAAGTCAGTCTTCTTCGAGACCGACCCCGTCACCTTGGCACCGAGCGCTTCAAGACGGTCCGAGAGCCCCTTGCGCTCGAATGACCCCAGCGTTCCGGTCAGCACCACCGTCTTTCCGGCGAAGGGGCTGTCCGTGGGGGCGTCGGCCGGGTTGCGGTAGTCCACGGAGGAGAGATCGACGCCCGCCTCGCGCAGGGCATCGAAGGTCTCGCGGGCGGCGGTGCTGTGCAGATAGTCGTAGAAGACTGGTGCCGTCATCGAGCCGAGGTTGGTCTCAGCTGGATCGTCGATCTTGTCCTCGCTCCCGGTGAGCTCCGCCCGCTTCTCGCGGCTCATGGTGTTGACCGCGGTCGGCATGAGCTGCCAGAGTTCGGCGGTGAGCAGTGCATCGATGTCGGGAAAGACGCGGGCCAAGGCCTTGGCGGTCGAGTCTCCCACGTGCCGGATGCCGAGCCCTCCCAGGACCCGCGCCATGCCGCGGCCCTTGGCGTCCTCGACGCCCTGGAGCAGCTTGTCCACCTTTCGCTCCGCCATGCGTTCGAGTTCAAGCAGAGCGTCGCGGTACTCGTGCAGTCGAAAGATGTCCGCAAAGTGGTTGAGTGGGATCTCCGACTGCTCGCGGATCTGGTCGATCGTCTTCTCGCCAAGGCCGTCGATGTCCATCTGATTGCGGCCGGTAAACCAGATCAGCCGCTCGCGAATCTGCGCTGGACACTCGGGGTTGATGCAGCGTCGCGTCGTCTCGCGGCCATCGTCGTCGTATTCGATCTCGACCGGCCCGCCGCAGGTCGGGCATCGCTCGGGAGCGGCGATGCGTCTGGCGCCCTTCGGCCGCTCACCCAGTACGGGCTCGATGACCTGCGGGATGATCTCTCCGGCCTTCTCGACGATGACGACATCGCCGATGCGGATGTCCTTCTGCGCGACCAGGCCATAGTTGTGCAGCGAGGCATGGCGGACAGTCGTGCCGGCAAGCAGCACCGGCTCCATGATGGCTCGGGGCGTGATCTTGCCGGTCTTACCGACCTGGTGTTCGACGTCGAGCAGCTCTGTCGGCTTGCGCTCGGCGGGGTACTTGAAGGCGACACACCAGCGGGGCGACTTGCTGGTGACACCCAGAGCCTCCTGCTGCGCGAAGTCGTCAACGCGGACGACCATGCCGTCGATCATGTACTCCAGCGATGCGCTCGCGGCATGGAAATCGCGGATGGCCTGCACGACCCCGTCGGCATCGTCACACAGCCTCGTCTCGTTGGTTGGCAATCCAAGCCTGCGCACTTGTGCGATGAACGATGCATGATCGGCGGCGAGGTCGGGCTGATCGATCTGTCCTCGGCCATGGGCAACGAAGCCGAGATTGCGCTCTCGTGTGACGGCAGGGTCGAGCGACTTGAGTGTGCCTGCGCAGGCGTTGCGCGGGTTCATGAAGGGCTCATCGCCGCGCTGCTCACGCTCGGCGTTGATTCGCGCAAACTCCGCGTTGGGGATGTAGGCCTCGCCTCGGACCTCCAGCACACCTGCGGGAGCTCCGTCAAGCACCAGAGGCACTGCGCGGATCGTGCGCACGTTGCTGGTGATGTCATCGCCTCGGGTCCCATCGCCTCGCGTCAGGGCCCGGACGAGTCTGCCGTCTTCGTATCGCAGTGACAATGCGACCCCATCGATCTTGGCATCACAGGCAAACCGGACGGGGGCATCGTCGCCGAGGGCGGTACCTACCCGGGCGACCCACTTCCGCACGTCGTCGTCGGAGTAGGTGTTGTCGATGCTGAGCATCGGCACGGCGTGGGCGACCGTCTGGAAGCCCTCGACGGGCTCATCACCCAGACGGCGGGTTGGGCTTTGCGGATCATCGAACTCGGGGTGGGCCTCCTCGAGCGTGGCAAGCTGCTGCAGCCTCTCGTCGTACTCCTGGTCGGAGAGGAAGGGCGCGTTGTCCACGTAGTAGGACCGGTTGGCGCGGTGCAGCTCCTCGCGGAGGCGGCTGATGCGATGTTCGATGCTGTCCTTCGCCACGCGATGTTGTCTCACTCACGGATTCCGGGGCGCGGTATCGTACCGACGGATGTCAGCCAAGATCATCGATGGCAAACTGATCGCCGAGCAGCTGCGTGAGCATGTGGCCGAGCGTGCGCACGCCCTGCGGGAACGCGGTCGCCCGGCGAGGCTGGACGCGGTGCTCGTCGCCGGAGAGCAGGACGCGGCGGCTCGGGTGTACGCCG
>JBCBTA010000213.1:0-5970 GCA_039818905.1 Planctomycetota bacterium | reverse complement strand
CAGCGCCTTGGCGACGCCGAAGTCGATGACCTTGGGTCGGGCGATGCCTTCGGTGTAGTGGACGAGGATGTTGCTGGGCTTGAGATCTCGATGGATGACGCCCTTGGTGTGGGCGTGCTGCACCGCTTCGCAAACCGAGACCATCAGGTCGATGCGCTCGGAGAGGCTCAGCCGCTGACGCTCGCAGAATGCGTCGATCGACTCACCCTTCACGTGCTCCATGACGAAGTACGGCAGGCCGCGGTCGGTCGTACCGGCGTCGAGCACCCGCGCGACGTGCGCGTGGTCCATCAGCGCGAGGGCCTGTCGCTCGGCCTCAAAACGAGCGACCACGGCATGGGAGTCCATGCCGGGTTTGATGACCTTCAGCGCGACACGACGACGAACCGGATGGGTCTGCTCAGCGAGGAAGACTACGCCGAAGCCACCTTCGCCGATCTTCTCCAGCAGCCGGTACGGACCGACGGAATCACCGACCGCAAGCCATGTGACCTTGGGCTCCGGTGGCACCTGATGCCCCGCGGCACCTTCGGTGATCGCTGTGAATGGATCGTCGGGCATTGACAGCAGCGTACCACCCGAGGCAAGGGGGCTGCATCAGGGCGAGGTCCGTGCGTAATTCACGCCGGGATCGGAGGAGCCGAGCGGGACGCCTCCGGCATCGCCGGTGAAGGCCCCGCCGGTCGCGACGGTGATGACGTGGCAGGCGTTGTCGGCGGCCACTGACCAGTTGGTGGTGTTGTCGATGCAGAAGTTGCCGATGGCGATGTTTCCGGAGCTCGCGAGTTCGATCCCGACGGCGTTGCCCTGGCAGAAGTTCCGCTCGATGCGGCAGTTGTTCACGCTGCGGATACCGGCCAAGCCGTTGCTGGTGCACCGACTGTTCACGACAACGCTCTCATCTTCGACCCAGATGCCTTCTTCGCCATTGAACTGGGCCGTGCAGCCATCAACGAGGCCACCGAAGTTCATGGTGAAGCCGCGACCCATGTTGATTCTCGAACTGCATCCGAAGTACGAGGATTCACCGGCAAAGCCGTGGCTCTGATTCTCCTCGGCGATGCAGTCGCGAAGGATGCTGTCATTTCCACTGAATCCCCTATCACTGTTCTGCTGCGCGATGCATCCGGTCAGGATCGAGCCGTTTGTGCTGAACCCGGAACTGCCATTCTGTGTGCTGATGCAGTTGATGAAACAGCCTTTGACAAACACGGTGAAGCCTGAAGAGATGTTCGCTCGCGAGATACACCGCTCCACGAGACTCCCCGTGCCGACACTGATGCCCTGCAGACAACCTTCAGCGATGCAGCGCGTGATGATCGCTTCCGGTCCGGCATCGATGCCGTCGGCGCCGCACCCCACGATGACGACATCCTCGACCACGCTCAGCCGAACCTGCTTGAGATCGATGCCGATGCCGTCGAACTCCCGAATGGTGCCGTTGCGGATGGTGATGTTGGTGCGGGAGCCGTCGATGCCGATGCCGTCAAGCGTCGTGGGTGAGAAGAGACCGGAGCCCTCGAGGGTGAAGCCGTTGAGGTCGAGCGTCACATCGGACGCGGCGATCTCGATGCCGCGCTGCCCATCACCCGCGGTGACGTCACCGATGAGGTAGTAGGTGCCGGAACTCCCGATGCGATGCCGGGCAGTCAGCGTACCGGGCGTATTGACATCATTGATGATCCGCCGTGGCTCGATCTCGCCAAGGGTCTTGTTGGTCGAGGCGATGGGTCCGGCGGGGGGATCCAGCGGCCCGGCAACGATGACACCGGTGAGAAGAACAGCGCAGAAGGCAGTGGTGATGAGCGGCTTGTGCATCAGGTGGCTCCCGGAAGTTTGGGTACGAATCGACCGAACGAGCGTACCACCTGATGCAAGGGGGCACGCGTGCTGGAGTCGCGTCGTGCTCTGGATTAGGCTGCCGTGGCGTGCCCTGCGAAGGGCCGGTAGCGCTTCGAGATCAGACAACTGCCCGTTGGGAGGCCCATCATCGACACGGAGAGTGTCCTCAAGCTTCTCGCGGTCGCCATGTACTGCGCGGTCCTGCTCGTCATCGGGTGGCTTGCGTCGAAGCGGATGCGGAACATCCGGGACTACTTTGCGGGCGGGAAGCGCCTCGGCTTCATCAATGTTGCGTTCTCTGCGCGTGCGACCGGTGAGTCGGCATGGCTGCTGCTGGGCCTGACAGGGGCCGGGTTCGCCTTCGGCGTCCAGGGATTCTGGATCGTGCTCGGTGAGATGATCGGTGTTGGCGGGGCCTGGCTGCTGATGGCGCGGCGGTTCAAGCGACTGACGGATCAATACGACTCCATCACCATTCCCGACTACCTCGAGTCTCGTTTTCGAGACACCGGTCACAGGATCCGGATGATCGCGGCCGGCGCCCTGATCATCTTCGTTCCGATCTACGCGGCATCGCAGGTCTTCGCGACGGGCAAGGCCTTCAACGCCTTCCTGGGGTGGGACCACTACCTCGGCGCAACGATCGGATTTCTCGTCGTCCTGCTGTACATCACCAAGGGTGGGTTCGTCGCGGTCGTCTGGTCCGACGTCTTTCAGGGCATGCTGATGCTGCTCGGGCTCGTGATTCTGCCGATCGTCGGCATCCTCGAGGCCGGCGGCGTGACCAACATCATCGAGACGCTGCGCAACACTCACCCCGGTCATCTGACACTGACAGCGGGGAACCCGTGGTCGCCGCTGACGATCACCGCCATCATCGGCTTCGCGGCGATCGGGATTGGATTCCTCGGATCGCCGCAGGTCTTCGTCCGCTTCATCGCGCTGCGTGACGAACGGGAGATCAGCAAGGGCGCTGCGGTTGCGCTGCTCTGGACGCTGCTGGCCGACAGCGGTGCGGTTCTGGTCGGCGTCGTCGGGAGAGCCCTGTTCACAGAGGCGCAACTGGGCGGGGACGCGGACAACATCCTGCCGTTCATGTCACAGAATCTGCTGCCTGCTTTCCTTTCCGGTATCTACATCGCGATGGTGCTGAGCGCGATCATGTCCACCGTGGACTCGCTGCTGGTGATGGCGTCGAGTGCCGCCGTGCGCGACTACTGGCAGCGGACGCGGCATCCGGACATGCCAGACGACACGCTGGTGCGGCTGAGCCAGCGGCTGACGCTGAGTCTGGCCCTGATCGCGTTCGCCGTGGGCATCGGGATCCTGATGTACGACACCGAGAACGGTGTCTTCTGGATCATCATCTTCGGATGGTCGGGGATCGCCGCGACGTTCTGCCCGGTCATGATCCTGAGCCTGTTCTGGTCACGTCTCACGGCGACGGGAGCCCGCTGTGCGATGATCGTCGGCTTTCTCGCCGTGCCGCTGTTCAAGTTCGGGGCCCCGCCCCTGATGCGCGCACTCGGCTGGACAGACGGGCCGGCATACCTCTCGGCGCTCGATGTGCTCTTCCCGGCGTTCCTGGTCTCGGGCGCGGTGGCCGTCATCGTCTCACTGCTGGATCGATCCGGACGAGCACGGCTGGAAGGTGTGGCCGAGGAGCTTGCCGACGCAGGGCGATGATTACCGGCAAGCGCGGTCACTCCATCGGTACATCCACCTCGTGCTCCTCGGCGCACTGTTTGGCTTCGTCGTAGCCGGCATCCGCGTGACGGAAGACGCCCATCATCGGGTCGTTGGCGAGGACGCGGGCGAGGCGTTCCTTGGCCTGCTCCGTGCCGTCGGCGACGATGACCTGACCGGCGTGCTGGCTGAAGCCGATGCCGACGCCGCCGCCGTGGTGGAAGCTGACCCAGCTTGCGCCCGACGCGACGTTGACCAGTGCATTGAGGATGGCCCAGTCGCTGATGGCGTCGGAGCCGTCCTTCATGGCTTCGGTCTCGCGGTTGGGCGAGGCGACGCTGCCGCAGTCGAGGTGGTCGCGGCCGATGACGATGGGAGCGCTGACCTCGCCATCGCGCACGAGGTCGTTGAACAGCAGACCGGCCTTGTCGCGCTCGCCGAGGCCGAGCCAGCAGATGCGCGACGGCAGGCCCTGGAAGGCAAAGCGCGGCGAGCCGTCGGCATTACGCAGGGCCTTGAGCCAGCGGTGCAGGCGCTGGTCCTGCGGGAACAGGTCCATGATCTCGGCGTCGGTGGTGAAGATGTCTTCCGGGTCACCCGAAAGCGCGGCCCAGCGGAAGGGGCCTCTGCCGCGGCAGAACTGATCGCGAATGTAGGCCGGGACGAAGCCGGGGAAGGCGAAGGCGTTGTCGAAGCCGTTGTCCTTGGCCCGCTGGCGGATGTTGTTGCCGTAGTCGAATGTCGCGGCGCCGCGCTCCTGCAGGGCGACCATGTGGCGCACGTGCTTCTCCATGGTGTCCATGGAGCGCCTGACGTATTCGTCCGGGTCGGCCCCGCGCAGGACGTCCGCTTCGTGCAGCGTCATACCGGTGGGGACGTAGCCGACGAGCGGATCGTGCGCCGACGTCTGGTCGGTCAGCACGTCGGGCGTGATGTTGGCCTCGAGCATGTGGGCCAGCAGGTCGGCCGCGTTGGCCTCGACACCGACGGAGACGGCCTGGTGCTTCTGGGCGTAATCGCATGCAGCTTCGATGGCCTGATCGATCGACGGCAGGACCTCGTCGAGATAGCGGTCGTGGCAGCGCCGGTCGAGACGACTGCGATCGACGTCGGCGATGAGGCAGGTACCGCCGTTGAGCGTGACGGAGAGAGGCTGTGCGCCACCCATCCCGCCGCAGCCTGCGGTGACGCAGAGCTTGCCGGTGAGCGGGCCGCGCGGGTCGTCGGCGAGCTCGGGGAAGTGCTTGGCGCCGCATTCGGCGAACGTCTCGTAGGTGCCCTGGAGGATGCCCTGCGTGCCGATGTAGATCCACGAGCCGGCGGTCATCTGGCCGTACATGATCAGGCCCTTGGCAGCGAGCTCGTCGAAGTGCTCCTGCGTGGCCCAGTGCGGCACGAGGTTGGAGTTGGCGATGAGGACGCGCGGGCTGTCCTCAGTGGTGCGCACGACACCGACGGGCTTGCCGGACTGGACGAGCAGGGTCTCGTCTGGCTTGAGTCGCTGGAGCGTCTCGACGATGGCGTCGAACGCCTCCCAGGAACGGGCGGCCTGACCTCGTCCGCCGTAGACCACGAGATCCTCGGGACGCTCAGCGACCTCGGGGTCGAGGTTGTTCATGAGCATGCGCATGGCGGCCTCTGCCTGCCAGGACTGACAGGTCTTGGCCGTGCCGCGCGGGGCTCGGATCGTTCGTGAAGTGACGGACATGGGAGCCTCCCGTCGGAACGAAAAAGGAGCACGGGTCGGTGCGCCGTCCCGTGCTCCCATTGTATCGGGGGTCCGATTGCGGCGGTGAACGCCGATCAGTTGATGCGCTCGACCACGGCGAGAATCCGGGATGGATCGGCGCGCTTCCGGTAGTTCCAGTCGGCATAGGTGTGGCGGATGACGCCTTCGTCATCGATGACGTAGACGGCGGGCGCGGGCAGATTCCACGAGCCGTTGGCGTTGTACGCCCCGACGTCGAGGTTGTAGCTGCTCAGATACTTCTCCTGGGTGGCGTCGTCAACGGTGAATTCGACGTTGAAGGCGCGTGCGGCATCGCCGTTGGTGTCAGAGAGCACGACGTAGCTCAGGCTGCTCTTGCCGATGGTGCGGGACACGTTGTCGGAGGACTCGGGGCTGATGGCGATGAGGGTGGCACCGGCGGCTTCGAAATCCTCGATGCGCTGCTGGAACGCGTCCAGTGAGCGGTTGCAGTAGGGGCACCAGTTGCCGCGGTAGAACATGACGACGGCCGGGCCGGGACGATCGAGAATGTCGTCGAGAACGACGGTCTCGCCGCGGGCGTCGGCGAGCGCGATGCCGGTCGGGGCCTGCTCGCCGACGGCGAGGCCGGGGGTCTCCGGAGCGGTATAGGCGCCCGCGGTGGTGGTGCTCGCCGAGCTGCTGTGCGAGGACTCGGCGTCGGCGGTGGCGTCACCAGATCCGGCACAGCCGGT
>JBCBTA010000212.1:0-6006 GCA_039818905.1 Planctomycetota bacterium | reverse complement strand
TACTACCTCAACTATCAGAACCGTCGCCCTGACTACATCGGCGCCTTCTGGAACATCGTCAACTGGAACGAAGTTGCCAACCGGTACCAAGCCGCCAAGTAAACACAACACCCAACGTGAAGTCCCGCACGCCCGGGCCCTCGACGCGGGCGTTTTCATGCGCACGCATGCGGTTCGCGGCGTGCTCTTTGCTCCCTGCTATTTCAGCACGTCCAGAGCCCCGCGCAGCACGCCGCCGGACTCCGCCAGCAGCTGTTCGGCGTCCGCTCGCTCGACGCCGCGCGCGTGCATGACCACCGCCGTCTTGACGACGCCATCGGCACGGTCCAGCAGGGAGAAGGCATCATTGCGCTCCAGTCCGGTCAGCTCGCCAATGATGCGTGCCGCCCGATCGCGCAGCTTCGCGTTGGTTGCCCGAAGATCGACCATCAGGTTCTCGTGCACCTTGCCGGTGCGCACCATCAGGGTTGTGGAGATCGTGTTGAGCACCAGCTTGGTCGCGGTGCCCGCCTTCATGCGCGTCGAACCGGTGAGCACCTCAGGGCCAGTCTCGACGACGATCAGATCATCCACTTCCGCGGGCTTCTCGATCGGCGTGCACACCAGCAGCCCCGTCGTCGCACCGCGCAGCTTCGACTCCCGCAGCGCGCCGAGCACGTAGGGCGTCGTTCCACCCGCTGCGATTCCCAGAACGCTGTCACGCTCCCCCACGCCCAGCTCATCCAGTGCCTCGGTCGCGCCGAGCGGATCATCCTCCATCCCCTCGCTGGACTTACGCAATGCGCCATCGCCACCGGCGATGATGCCGACCACCAGCCCCGGATCCACGCGGAACGTCGGTGGGCACTCCGATGCGTCCAGCACACCGAGCCGCCCGGAGGTCCCCGCGCCGAGATACACCAGCCGCCCCCCGGCCCGCATACCACGCTCCACCCGCTCCACGAACGACGTGATCGAATCCGATGCCGTGCGCACGGCACCGGCGACCGTCGCATCCGCATCGTTGATCAGCGCAACGCACTGCTCGATCGACAGCGTATCCAACGCCATCGACGCGGCGTTGCGCTGTTCGGTCAGCAGACCACCACGATCCGGCGGCCTCACAGGTTGGGTGTCACGTTGATCCATGATCCAGCCAACGGTATCGGCTCGTTCGCACCCGTGACGCCCGGAAGCGTCGGATGAACACCATCGGCGATCAGCGCACCGAGCACCGCCATCGCCATCGACTCCCGTGCCTCCAGCGGTACGCCCAGCCGGTCGATCGAAACAACCGTACCGGTGCACGCCGCCTCGATGCGCCGGACCAGCGCCGCATTGCGCGCGCCGCCGCCGGTCAGCAGCACCTCGTCAGCGGCACCGACCGCCTCGCCGACCCTGCTTCCAATCGCTTCGCACGCGGTCGCTGCCAGGTCGGGCCCGGAGAGCGACTGCTCGGCCAGCCACGCCAGTGCCTCATCCCCGGTCCCGAGGGAGCGGCCAGTATCATGGCGCAGCAGAGGCAGCAGCGACGCCAGCGCCGCCTGGTCCACCGTGCCGCCGACTGCCGCCGCTCCTCCCTCGTCGTAGGGCGTGCCGAGCGTCTGGCGGGCAATGGCATCCAGCAGCTGATTGCATGCGCACACATCGAAGCCGCGGATGCGCTCGGGCGTCGAGCCCGCATCCAGCAGCGTCACATTGCAGAAGCCACCAAGATTGACGACTGCCCGCGACGCCGTCTCGTCGCGAAACATGATCCAGTCGGCCAGCGGCGTGATGGGTGCGCCCTGCCCCGCCGCGCTCAGATCCGCGCCGCGCAGATCCGTCAGCACCGGGCAACGATGGCGATGCGCGATCGGCCATGGGTTGATCAGCTGCCACGATCGTGGCGGCGCATGAAACACCGTCTGCCCGTGTGCGGTCACGAAGGTGGGTGTCCCATGCGCCGAGATCAGTGTTGCGATCGTGTCAGCGTGCAGCTCGCCGAAGTCCATGGCGATGCGGGCGACGGTCGCGGCATCGATGACATCTCCGCGGGCAAGCGCTGCGAGCCCGTCGATCTCGAGCGGGCGCGACGCGATGCCCAGCAGCGACGCGCGCATCGACAGACCATCGCCCTCGATGCGCACACTCGCCGCGTCGAGCCCATCGAGGCTCGTTCCCGTCATGCAGCCGATGACGATGCGCATGCTCACCAGTTCATGGACGGCTGAAGGTCAGGAACGACTGGCCAGGGATGCTCCGCAGGTCGGTGTCGCGATAGCGAACGGGGATGGTGCCGCCACGCGAGTCCACGATGAAGGCGATACCACTGGGACCGGACATCAGGACCGTCTCGTTGACCCCGATGACCGTGGCCGGAAGGTTGGAACAGCCCGGGATGAACTGCGGCTCCGCGGCGTTGGCAACATCCGTCCGCGGGCCGAAGAGCATGGCCCCGGCGATGATGCCGGCGATGGCGATCGCGGCGCCCAGGAACATCGAGCGGCGCTCCGAAACATGAACATCTGTCTGCATGGCGGTCTCCTTGCATCGAAAGAGGACAGCACGCCCTCCGACGATCCTACCGCCAAGTCTTCGCCAGGCTGAGGCCGATTCGGCTCAGGGCTCGCCGTAGAACTCTTCGTACACGGGGGCGAGCTCATCGAGCACACGCCGCAGCACCGCGACCTGCGTCCCGATGGCGTTGATGTTCCGCACCAGTGCCGGCGGATAGTGCTCCAGGACCGGACGCGTCTCCTCGGCGTACACCTCGAGGCGATGGCGGATGACGTCCTCCTTGGCGTCGTCGTTCCGCTTCTCCTTGAGCGCACGCTTCTTGAGACGCTCAACGAACGCGTCCATGTCCGGGCAGTGCAGATGCAGGATCAGCTTGACGTCAACCTCGTTGTCCATGAGCTGCGCCTGATGCGCGTTCCGCGGAATGCCGTCCAGCAGAAGGAGCTGGGAATCCGGGTGATACGCGTGCAGCTTGATCTGACCCTCGAGATTCTCGCGCCAGACGCCGATCGTGACGTCATCCGGCACCAGCTCGCCGCGACCTGAGAAGTCGGCGAACATCCGGCCAGCCTCGGTCTTGGGGTTGAGATTCCGGAACACGTCACCTGACGAGTGGTGGAAGAACCCGGGGATGCGTCCGAGGAGCTTTCCCTGTGTCCCCTTCCCCGCGCCGGGAGGGCCGAACAGCAGCACGGTCTTGTAGCGTTTCGGCACGATCGGAATCTCCAGAATCGAGCCGCCGGACACCGTCCTGACGCGCGGCTCAGGGCCGAGAAGCCTACCACGCCATCGGCTCAGCCGGGGCCAACATGAACCGCCGATTGTTGAAAACCCGCCGATTCTGCGCGTCGTGCAGCAGGATCAGTACGCTGTCGCCATGCACGGGCTGACGCACCGTTGGATCGAGCCTAAGTTGAACGCTTCACCCAGTGCGCTGGGCATCGGCTGGCCGCCCGTCGTCGAGCGACTCCTGCTCGCACGGGGCTGGGCTGACCGCGAGGCCGCGCTGCAATTCTGTCATCCGCGGCTCAAGGACGGACTCCATCCGCCCTCCCTGATGCCCGATCTCGACCGTGCCGCAGAGCGACTGCTCGACGCCGCGCGCGCACGCGACCACGTCGTGATCTACGGCGACTACGACGTCGATGGCATCTGCGCCACCGCGATCCTCTTCCACGTCCTCCGCGCCATCGCGCCCGATGCGCGGCTTTCGACGTACGTCCCCCACCGCATCGACGAAGGCTACGGCTTGAGTTGCGAGGCCATCGAACACCTTGCCAACGACGGCGCTGCTGTCATCGTCTCGGTGGACTGTGGAGCGACGGCAAATGAACCGGCGGCTCGCGCCCGAGCTCGCGGCATCGACCTGATCATCACCGACCATCACAACCTCGCCAGCCCCCTGCCTGAGGCGTACGCCCTCGTACATCCCGCGCGCGACGACGCGTACCCCTACCCGCACCTCTGCGGCGCAGGAGTCGCCTTCAAGCTCGCGTGGCGTCTGGCCACCATGCACCAGGGCTCGGAGCGCGTCTCGTCAGAGATGCGCGAGACGCTGCTCGACATGCTCGCGCTCGCCGGGCTTGCCACCATCGCCGACGTCGTTCCGCTGACCGGCGAGAACCGGATCATCGCCCGCTTCGGCCTCTCCAGGACCAAGCACACGCGTCTGACCGGTCTCGACGCACTGCTCAAGGCCGCCGGACTCGATGGCCAGCGCATCGGCTCCGAAGAGGCCGGCTTCACGCTCGGCCCCCGCCTCAACGCCATCGGTCGGCTGGGCCACGCCAAGGCAGCCGTGGAGCTGTTCACCACGGCAGCCCCGGATCGCGCCGCCGAAATCGCGTCCGAACTCAACGCACTCAATCGAGCCCGACAGGAGACCGAGCGGCGCATCTTCGACGTCGCCGCCGAACGTGCCGAAGCCGCCGGCATGACCGGCGATGGCAGCCGCGGCATCGTCCTCGCCGACGAGGACTGGCACCCCGGGGTCGTCGGCATCGTCTGCTCGCGGCTCATCGGACGCTTCCACCGACCCGCCATTCTTATGCAGCGCGAGGAAGGTCGCTGCCGCGGCTCCGGACGCAGCATTGACGGCTTCAACCTGCACGCTGCCCTCGTGGCGTGCGCGGAGCATCTCGACACCTTCGGTGGACACGACATGGCCGCCGGTCTTGCCCTGGAAGCGTCCAAGCTCGATGCATTCATGGCGGCCTTCCTGGACCACTGCAACGAACGCATCGGCCCGGAACTGCTCGTCCCCCCGCTCACCATCGATTGCGAGGCGACACTGGACGAGCTCAACCTGGACGCAGTCCGTCACCTCGAGCGCCTCGGTCCCTTCGGCCGGGACAACCCCGAGCCGACCTTCCTGCTGCGAGACGTGCGCGCGACGTCGGACGCCGAGCCCATGGGGGCACAGGCGAAGCACATGTGTGTCCGTGTCCAGCAGGGCACGCGCCAGTCGCGCATGATCGCGTGGCGCTGGGGTGAGCATCGAGAGCAGATCCGTGCCGGCGCCGTCTTCGACGTTGCAGTACGGGCAAAGCTCAACGAGTGGAATGGATGCGTGAGTGTCCAGCCGCAGATTCGCGACGTCCGGCTGTCGTGATCAGCCGCTCATCACGTTGGCGACACTGAAGATCGGCAGCAGCAGCGCGATTGCGATACCGCCGACCGTCAGACCCATGAAGAGGATCATGGCCGGCTCGATGAGCTGCGTGCCGTTCTTGATGGCCACGTCCAGATCCTCCTCGGTTGCAGACGCGACGCGTTCGAGGACTTCGGGAAGCCGCCCGCCGCGCTCGCCCGCCGCGATCATCTGCCCCGTGGTCGGCGGGATCAGCTCCGACTCCAGGATGACCGATGCAACGGTCTTGCCCTGCGTCATGGAGGACTCCATGTCCTCCCACAGGCGTGTCCACAAGACGTTGGCCGTCACGCCACGAACGATGCGCACGGCATCCAGCAGTGTCACACCTGAGGCGATCAGGGTGCCGAGTGTTCGCGTCGCCCGCGTCAGATAGAAGTGCGTGAACATCGGACCGATGACCGGTGCGCGCACCTTGAACGTGTCGATCACGCGGCGACCGAACGCCGTCATCCGCACGAACACAGCAGTGACCGTCAGCCCCACCATCCCGGCGACGATGGCGACCCAGTGCTCGGTGATGAAGTTGCTGACCGAGAGGATGACCTGCGTTGGTGCCGGCAACGCCGCCGAGCGCGACTCGTAGATCTTGGCGAAGCGAGGCAGCACCCACACCACGAGAAAACTGGTGACCACGAGCGCGAGTGACACCATGATCATTGGGTATGTCAGCGCGCCCTTGATCTGGCGGATGGTCTTGCGCTCCTTGTTGAGATAGTCAGCGATGCGCCCGAGCATCGACCCCATGGTTCCTGAGGCCTCCGACGCCCGGATCAGGCTGATCATCAGCGGCGGAAAGACCTTGGGAAACTCCTCGACGGCGTCGGAGAAGTTGACACCTGCGGTAACGCGATCGCTGATGACCGTCAGTACACGCT
>JBCBTA010000211.1:0-6091 GCA_039818905.1 Planctomycetota bacterium | reverse complement strand
GGAGCGTGGGGCGTCCGACGCATCCCATCGCATCGTGCACGCCCGGAGCGCAGTGGAACCCCGCTCGCACGCAGATGCCGAAGGACGCATCCAGCGCGGTGGCAACGGTGTCGGCGGGGCGCGGCCCAAGATCCATGGACACAACAGGTGTGCGCCGTGATGCCGGCGGGCCGGGGATGCGGGTGCGAGGATCATCGATGAAGCGGCAGATGATGCGAGCGCACAGCGCGCGTTCGTGATCGAGCCGTCCCGGGTCGGCTGGGGGCATCGCGTTCATCGCACCGAGCCACCCGGCGGCGGCGATGAGATTCGGTGTGCCCGGCTCGAGCCGGTGCGGCAGTCCTTCGGGCATGTCGGCACGTCCGGCGTCACCCGTGCCGCCGAAGCGCGTCGGTTCGATGCGGTTGACACCGGAGTCCTTGTCATGGACGCGCGGTCCGACGTACAGCGCGCCGATGCCTGTCGGGCCGAGCAGCGCCTTGTGCGCGCCGATGGACAGCAGGTCGATGTCCATGGTGTGGACGTTCATGGGCAGGCAGCCGCAGGTCTGGGCGGCATCGACGTGGAGCAGCGCGTTGGGGCGTTTGGCTCGGAGACGACGTGTGACTTCCTCCACGGGCTGCAAGGCGCCGGTGACATTGCTGGCATGAATCATTGCGACGAGCACGGTGCGATCGCAGGTCGCATCGAGAATGTCGTCGGCGCTGACGTAGCCGTCGGCGTCGCAGCAGACTTCCACGACATCAGCGCGATCCTCGACGCGCCACCACTCAATGGCGCGGCGGACTGCGTTGTGTTCGGCGGTGGTCGTGACGATGTGCGGGCGGAAGCGATGGGCTTCGGAGGCAAGCACACCATTGATCGCGATGTTGATCGCATCGGTGCAACCGGGTGTGAGGATGACGCGCGTGCGATCCGGTGTGCCGACGACCGTCGCAACGCGATCGCGCAGCTCATCCAGCAGCGCCTGCGAGCGCATGGCGAGTCGATGTGCGGAACGATGCGGGTTGCCGAGTCCGTCGGCGATCGCCTGCGTCATCGCATGGCCGAGCTCGGGCGGCTTGGGCCACGTGGTGGCAGCGTTGTCGAGGTAGATGACGCCGTCGGTCATAGACCGATCGTAGTGGTCAACCCTTACTTGAGCGAGTCCGGCAGCCGCGCATGCAGGGATTTGAGGTCCTGAGCACGATCGGCGGGCATGACCAGCGTGGCGTCCTTGGTGTGCACGACGATGAGCCCTTCGGCGCCGAGGATGGTCACCGTGTGATTCGGATCATCGCTGACGATGAGGCTGTCGGCGCAATCGTGCACCATGGCATTGCCTGAGACACGGTTCCCCCCCGAATCAGCGTCGAGCGTCTCGGCGTAGCTGGGCCAACTGCCGACGTCGAGCCACTCGCAGTCCATCAGAACGGTGTTGACCTTGACACTGTCCGCGGCGGACGGCTTGCCGGATGTGCGGCTCTGTTCGCGCGAAGCAGGCTCCATGATGGCATAGTCAACACTGATCTTGGGGAGCTGCGGGTAGACCTCATCGAGGACGGCCTGCTGATCGGGCGTGCCCCATGCGTCGGCGATGCGTGTGAGTCCTTCGTAGGACTCAGGCTTGTAGCGACGCAGGCAGTCCATGATGGTGGCAGCGCTCCACACGAACATGCCGGAGTTCCACGCGAAGACGCCGGACTCGAGATAGGCCTGGGCTCGTTCGAGTGTCGGCTTCTCAACGAAGCGCTCAACCCCGAAGCCCATACCCTTGGTGCCGTCGATGGGCGTGGAGCGCTCGACATAGCCGTAGCCGGTAGCGGCGTAAGTGGGTGTGATCGAAAAGGTGACGAGCCGGGTGGGATCATCCTCGACCAGCGAGTAGCCGACGTCCATGACCTCGCGGAAGGTGTCGGCGGGCTGGATGACGTGATCTGCGGTGAGCACGCTGAAGACGGCATCGGGGTCGCGCTTGTGGATGACGGCGGCGGCGAAGCCGACGGCGTTGACCGTGTCGCGTCCAACAGGTTCGCCGAGGATCAGCTCGTCGGTGAAGTCGGGGATCTGTGCGCGGATGGGTGCACGGTACGCCTCGTTCGTGCAGATGTAGCGATTCTCGGCGGGAATGAGGCCTTCGAGGCGGGCCGCGGCGAGTTGCAGGAGGCTCAGGCGCGCCCCATCGCGCTCGACCAGCGGGACGAGCTGCTTGGGCTCGCTCTTTCGGCTCATGGGCCAGAGACGGGTGCCGGCTCCGCCAGCCATGATCATCGCGTACCGCATCACCACTCCATCCGTTGCGTGGTTCGATCCGGCGGCGTGCCGGAGGGGTCAGGATCGTAACGCGAATGCGGCGGCGAGGATTTCATCAGCGGTGCCGGCGTCGGCACCTTCGGCGATCACGCGCCGGACGAGGTCCTCGGCTTCGTTGCGTCCCTCGCCCAGATGGACGAGTGCGGCGACCGCCTGGCGGGCGCCATCCGTGAGCGCACCGGCGTCTGGCTTGGGCTCAACCGTGCTCCCCGGCTCAGCGGGAGATGCAAAGTCGTCGGCCTTGCCGTGGAGTTCGGCGATGATCGTCTCGGCGAGACGTTTGCCGATCTCCGGAAGGGTCTGCAGGAATTTGTTGTCACGCTCGCAGATGGCTCGCGCCACGTGCTCGAACGGGACGCGCAGCGCCCGGAGTGCCCGGCGGGGGCCGAGGCCCTTCACGGTCGTGAACAGCTCGAAGAACCGGCGCTGATCGGTCGTCGCGAAGCCGACGATGCGTGGCAGGAATGATGATCCCTGCGACTGCTGCTCCAGGTAGTGCACCGTGTGGAGCGTGACCGTCTCGCCCAGTCGCGGCGTGAGCTCGTCGGCGACCACGGCGGGCAGCAGCACGGCATAGCCCATGGCGCAGCCATCGGCACCGGAGACGGTGATCAGTGCGGTGGTCTGCTCGATCTCCTCGAGCGTGCCCGTGATGCGCGCGAGCATGGGCCCCTCCTTGGGCGCAGAGCCTCTCAGTCCGCCGCCACTGTACCGGCGTCTCCCACCTCGGGGGCTTCGGCGATGGCCAGGGCCTCCTCGTCGGTCAGGATGGCGCCTTGCTCGTCGATGTACCGCCCTTCAATGTCGAGAAAGATGCGACGGCCGTTTCGGAAGATCGGCGCCCGGTCGGTCATGGGCCAGCCCGTCGCATTGGCGAAGCGCTGGCGAAGGTCGGCGACGATGTCGTCCGGCGATGTCTTGTCCGGGTATGACACGGGCGGGAGGAACCGTACGGTCGAGCGGCTGGGCCGGGCGAGTGACGCCCATGCGGGATCGCACTGCGGCGTGCCGTCCACGATGGCGGGGAGCACCGTCGCTCCGCTCCTGCGCACGAGGAAGCCGATGCCGCTCTGGAAGGGCAGGAGGTGGCGGGGCGGTCGCTCGAGGTTGCCCTCGGGGAAGACGCCGAGGACGCCGCCCTCGGTGAGATGGCGCAGCGCATCGCGCAGCGAGCGTGCCTCGCGCTTGTCGCGATCGACGAAGATGACGCGCCCGAACCGCCAGAACCACTCGAGCTGCCGTGCCCGCATGTCCTCAGCCATGATCCATCGGATCTCGAAGGGCAGGGCTGCCTGCACCAGCACGGGATCAACGCCCGCAGTGTGATTGCAGACGACGATCAGCGGCGGCTGTCCGGGGGTCGGATCGGGAGTACGCGGTGGGACGAACTCGTTGCCGCAGGTTCGAAGGGTGTGCAGGGTCCGCGCGTAGACCTGGAAGATGCGCACGGTCAGTGCTGCGCCGAGATCGCCATCGCGAAAGCCGACGGCGCCGAGCCATCGTCCGATGACGATGAGCACGACCCAGCCTGCTGCTGCGAGACCGAGAATGACCCACGCGCTGATCACGGGCCCATGTTAGCCTGCGGCGGGATGATGTCGGACGCGGAAGCGAGGGGTGTACGAGATGGCGGAGTACGTCGTCGGGATCGATCTGGGCGGAACCAACATGCAGGTGGGTGTGCTGCGGCGCGACGGTGAGATCGTCGGGCGTGCGCACACGATGACACGCGCGGAGGGCGGTCCGGACGAGGTGATCGTGCGCATGGTTGGCCAGGTGCGCGAGGTGTGTGACGAGGTGGGCGTGCCGCTGCGTGAGCTTGGCGCGGTCGGCATCGGGGCCCCGGGCGCGATCGACGCAACGTCGCAGGTCGTGACCAACGCGCCAAATCTCGGGTGGAAGCGCGTGCCGCTGGGTGAGCGGCTGGGCAGTTCACTGGGCGGGGTGCCGGTGGTGCTGGACAACGATGTGAACGCCGCGGTCCTCGGTGAGAACCGGCGTGGAGCCGGTGACAATGCGCCGCACGCGCTGGGCGTGTGGGTCGGCACAGGCGTCGGCGGCGGGCTCGTGCTCAACGGCAAGGTGTACCGCGGTGGCCTCGGCACGGCGGGCGAGATCGGGCACACGGTCATTTTTCCCGATGCGCCGCCGGACGATTCGCACATGGAGTATCACTGCTCGCGCAAGCGGGTGACGCCAAAGATCCTGGCGCTGCTCGACCAAGGGCAGGCGTCCGTTCTGCTGGAGCCGTACCGACGCGATCCCGATGCGGTCACGCTGCAGATGATGGCGGAGGCATACGCGGCGGGAGACGATCTCGTGGGCGAAGTCATCGATCGTGCGGCGGATCTGCTGGGGCTGACGATTGGCAACGTAGTGACGCTGCTGAGCATGCCCTTGATCCTGCTTGGCGGTGGGCTGACGGAGGCGATGGGCGAGAAGTACGTGCGGCGTGTGGAATCAGCGACACGGGCCAACGTATTCCCACCGGCGATCGCCGAGAAGGTGGAGGTCCGCGGCACGCAGCTTGGACCGGATGCAGGATTGATCGGCGCGGGCATGCTTGCGTGGGATCGGGTGGACGGCGGCTAAGTCGTGCCCAGTGCGCAGCCGCAGAGCTTGTAGAGGATGCGTGCGCCGACGGCGCCGTTCCAGTCCGCGTCGTTGCCGGGTGCGACCTCAACGAGGTCGAAGCCGACGATGCGTCTCCCTGAGCGCGCCAGTGATTCGAGCAGCACCGACGCCTGATTGAACGTCAGTCCACCGGGGACGGGTGTGCCGGTGCCGGGGCAGAGCGATGGGTCGAGGGCGTCGATGTCGAAGGTGACGTAGACATCGGCCGGCAGCGGCTCGATGGCGCGGGCGCACAGGTCGGTGAAGGTGGCTCCTGCATCGAGTGCGCGCCACCAGTCCATGTCGAAGTGTGTCGTGATGCGCTGGGGTTGGGCGCAGGCGGTGTCGCGTTCATCCTCTGCATAGTCGCGGATGCCGACCTGGACGAGGCGCGTGATGTTGTCGCATGCCTCGAGTGCGTTGTGCATGACGGAGGCGTGTGAGTGTGGCACGCCGCCGAAGGCAGCATGGAGGTCCATGTGGGCGTCAAGTTGAAGGATGCCGAGGCGATCGACGTGCGCGGCGCATGCTCGGATCGCGCCAAGGCTGACGGCGTGTTCGCCGCCGAGGACGCCGGGAATGCGATCCCGGAGCAGGAGGGCGCGCACGTGTCTGTGGACGGACGCGTCGATGCGCTGTCCTGCATCGGTGACGGTGCGCACGACATCGGGATGGCTGGTCAGTGCGTCGCCTCGTTCGATGATGGGCGCGAGTCTGCTGCGCGTCTGCTCACTGAGCGCTCGGATGTTGGGATCTTCGTCGAGCAGATGGATGCCGTGGGTCCAGACGGCACCGAACTGATGATCGAGCAGATCGACCTGAGTCGAGGCGGTGTTGATGATCGACGGGCCATCGGCAGCGCCGGCGCGGTAGGTGACGGTGGCGTCGAAGGGAATGGGGAGGAGGTGGATGCGTGCCTGCCCAGGCTCGATCGGCAGGCCAAAGATGTCGCTGCCCCGGACGGAGGGTGCATTGGGATCGAAGGTCATTCGGAATCCGGCGCATCGATCGGGAGGATGATGCGTCCTTCGGGCGCGATGGCGTTGGCGATCCGCGGCAGGAATGCCTCCGCGACGCGCGAGGGCTGCTCGGGGTGCGTCACGATCGCCAGCGTCTCCTTGAGTTCCTGCAACTGCGCGATCTTGATGCCTGCACTGCCGAGGCGCTGCGCGATCACCTCGGCAGT
>JBCBTA010000210.1:0-6093 GCA_039818905.1 Planctomycetota bacterium | reverse complement strand
TAGGGAGGGTGGGCGCAGGTTTCGCCGGAGTCTGATATCTACAGAGTCGTGGGGGAAGAACCGAAGGGCGACGAGGCGTCCGAGTCGGGTGCACAGCTGGAGCCCGAATCCGAGTCGGCGGAGCCGGAATCGGAATCGAAGTCCGAGGCCACGTCGAAGTCCAAGGTCGATCGCTTCATGACGACCGAGAAGGGTCAGGAGATGACCTACCGCATCGCCTTCGACACGGGCGAGCACGCGGCGGCCGACTTCATGCAGGCAGCCGGACAGGGCGGCATCCCGACGGCCTTCGTCATCGATCGCACCGGCAAGATCGCGTGGATCGGACACCCGGAGGGTGGCCTCGAGGAGGTGCTCGCCGCGGTGATCAAGGGTGACTTCGACCCGATCAAGTTCGCCGAGGAGCAGGAGCGCATGATGCAGCAGGCACAGGCCCTGCACCAGCGCTTCGGCATGGCGATGAACAACGAGGATTGGGACTCGGTGATCTCGATCGCCGACGAGATGCTCGCGCTCAACGACAAGTGGTTCGCCGATCGTGCCGTGTGGAAGTACATCGCGCTGATCAAGGATGGCCGTGTCGAGGAGGCCAAGAAGTGGGCCGCCCAGGTCGCTTCCACGCTCTTCCACAAGGACGCGAACCAGCTCAACATGTTCTCGTGGGCGATCGTGGGTCCCGACTCCATGCTCGATGAGAAGGAAGTTGACACGGCCCTCGGGCTGCGCCTCGCAGAGCGGGCCAACGAGCTCACCAAGAGTGAGGACGCGAGCATCCTCGACACCGTCGCCCGTGCCCACTACGTCAGTGGCGACCTGAAGGCGGCCATCAAGTACCAGACGATGGCCGTCGATGCCGCGGGTGAGGATTCGCCGATGACCACCAGCCTTTCAGCGACGCTCAAGGCGTACACGGACGAAGCCGGCGACACCTGATCGCCTTTGTCCTCGATAGTCCATTCGACCCCGACGCCCCGCCTTCACCGGCGGGGCGTTTTCATTTGTCGAGGGCAACCGAGGTGACCTCGGCATGCTCGGCTCCGGTGGGCTTGAGCACGCTGCGCATCAGCAGCACGTCACACACCTCGAAGGCCGGCACATCGATCGCCGGCAGCGGCGGCACCGGACCTGCGCCGCGCTGCAGGCGACACAGCGTGATGTGCGGCACGTACCGGTTGCCGGGCTTCGAACGCGGCGCACGCGCAAACCGCTGCACAAGCCGCCGCTGCACCTCGAGCAACTGACTCGGTGCCGTCGTCCCGGCGGCGATGAGCTTCGGGCGCCCACCAACCGGCAACGTCATCAGTCGCTCCGCCTGCAGATGCCAGGGGCCAATGCCCGCGACGGCACGCTCGATGGACTCAACCACGCCTTCCAGCGCCCGAGATTCGGTGTCACCGATGAAGTGCAGCGTGAGATGCACCTGCTTGTCAGGTGGAAAGCGACACCGCGGCAGATCGATGCCTCGCAGCGGGGCAAGCATCGCCTCGACGACGTCCATCGGCGGATAGACCGCGACGAACAGACGCATCACGACTGGGCGGCGACGAGCCGCGCGACTGCATCGAGATCGATGTCAGCGATCCGATCGACCACGATGTGTGCATGGCTGAGTTCGGCGGCGGGCGTCGTGTGCGTCACGGCAACAACCGTGCAGCCCGCGGCACGAGCAGCATCGACGCCGCGCGGCGAATCCTCCACGGCGACGGCACACTCCGGTCGCACGTCGAGATACTCCGCTGCCAGGAGGTAGCCGTCGGGGGCGGGCTTCTTGTTCTCGACCATGTCGGCAGTGACGAGGGCACTCATGACATCGGTGATGCCGAGCCCGATCAGCACCTCCTGTACCTCCGCCTTCATCGCAGCCGTGCAGATACCGACACGGTACCGCTGGGACGCGGCACGAAAGAGCTCCACGGCGCCCTCGTAGACCGTGATGTCGCGATCAAGGGCCAGTTCGCCGTAGATCCGCGTCTTGAGGGCGCACAGATCGGCGAGCATATCAGCGGGGACGGACCTGCCGACCTCCTCGAATGCGCCCGCGATTGCGTCCTCATCTGAGAGTCCGATGGTCATCCCCGGCCGCACGGGTACGTCGTGATCGCGCAGCGCCGCGCGGATCGCGCTCTCGTGCATGGGCTCGGTGTCAACCAGCGTTCCGTCGAAGTCGAAGATGATGGCATCCACGCGAGGAGGGTAGCCACGATGGTGTCGTGGGGCCATGCCGGTGCGGCACGGGCTACACTGCGCGCATGACGATGATTGTCCTCTTTGATGACGCGCCGCTGGCACCGCTGACGGATCTTCGAGCAAGCTTCCAGGTGCGCTCCGGCGCTCTCACGCTCCTCGAACGCGTGCGGCTGGCATTCGGTGAACCGATGGGGATCGACGTCGGTGATGGACGTGCGTCCATCGTGCACGAGCACGTGGGACTGACCGTCCCCGCGGCCGAAGACGCGATTCAGCTGAGCGGGCGATGCGTGGTCCCTCCAGACGATCTCCTGAGCCTTGAACCGGGCACGGCATGGGTGGATGCCGACGGCCTGGTGATCGCTGCGTACGTGCGCAAGGGTCAGACCAGGGACACCGTGAGCAGGCATCTGCGGGAGGACATCCCGGTCCTGAACCAGCCGTGGGATGTCATCCGATACCGCACCGTTGCGCTCGAACATGATCTGCGTCTGCTCATGCAGCACGCCGAGACAGGAGCTGTGCCTGAACACGTCGCCGTGCTCGGTGATAGCGGCATTCGCGTGGATCCGTCTGCACGACTGCATCCGGGTGTGGTGCTCGACGCGGAGTCCGGACCGATCGTTGTCGCGGAAGACGTCGTGGTGCGCCCAAACGCCATCATCACTGGTCCGGCGGTCATTGGCCCGGGCTCGACCGTACTCGACGGCGCAGTCATCAGAGCCCACACCGCCATCGGCCCGGTCTGCAAAGTCAACGGTGAAGTCAGCGGCACGATCTTCCAGGGCTACGCCAACAAGGCGCACGATGGCTTCATCGGCGACAGCTGGGTCGGCGAGTGGGCCAACCTCGGAGCCGGGACGATCACGTCCAACCTGCTCAATACCTACGGCGAGATCAAATCACGCGCCGCGCCGGGGGACGATCGAACACCGACAGGCCTGACCTTCTTCGGGTCGATCCTTGGCGACCATGTGAAGACGGCGATCGGGACGCGGCTGATGACCGGGTCGGTCATCGGAACCGGCGCCATGATCGCGATGAGCGCCCATGTGCCGGCGTGCGTTGAGCCGTTCGCATGGCTGACCGACGCAGGAGCACAGCAGTTCCGGATCGAGAAGTTCCTCGAGATCATGCGAACGGCGATGGGCCGCCGCGGCATCGATCCGAGTGACGCGTACTGCGAACGAGTGACACAGCTGCACGCGGGGCGCGTCTGACCCCATGAAGACGCTTTACCTCATCGACGGGCACGCACAGTTCTTCCGCGCGTATCACGCGATTCGCAGCCGCATGACGTCGCCGGTGACCAAGGAACCGACGAACGCCACCTTCGGTTTCGTCGGCATGCTGCTGAAGGTGTTGCGCGAGTACACGCCGGACTACCTCGCCGTCGCCGTTGACGTTTCCGGTGACACAGAGACCTTCCGTTCCGAGATCTTCCCGGAGTACAAGGCCAATCGAGATGCTCCTCCGGAGGACTTCCGGCCGCAGGTCGAACGATGTCTGTCGATTCTGGAGGCGATGCAGATCCCGGTGCTCGGCGTCGAAGGTGTCGAGGCGGACGACACCATCGCAACCATCGCTCGTCGCATCACCGCGGATGATCCCGACGTGAAGGTGCGGATCGTCTCGAAGGACAAGGATCTCCAACAGCTGCTCGTGGCCGGCCGCATCGAGATGTTCGATGTCCACACCGACATCGTCATCGACACGGCACAACTGCTGGAGGACAAGGGCATCGCACCGGAGCAGGTCGTGGACATGCTCGCGCTGATGGGCGACACGGTGGACAACGTCCCCGGCGTTCCTGGCATCGGGCCGAAGACCGCGGCACAGCTCATCGCCGAGCACGGCACGCTCGATGCCGTCGTCGCTGCGGCGCGGGATGGAGCGATCAAGGGCAAGCGCGGCGAGCGCATCCAGGAGACCGCCGACGCCCTGCCGCTGTCACAGCGACTCGTGCAGCTCAAGGACGACGTTGACGTCTCGCTCGCACTCGGTGATGCCGAGACGTCCAGCTTCAATCTGGAGGCCCTCGAACCCGTGCTCCGCGAGCTCGGCTTCAACCGGTTTCAGGGTGAGCTCGAGGAACTCATGCGAGGGGGACGGCCTGCCGCCAGCCCCCCACCGGCGACGTCCGACGCACCGGCCCCCGACTCGCTGTTCGCTTCGCTCGATGACGCCGCGCCCTCGTCGCCCGGGGGCGACTACCGCTGCGTGCGGACGCAGGAAGACCTCGACACGCTGTGCGGCGAGCTGCGCCGGGCCGAGATGATCGCCGTCGATACGGAGACCACCGAGCTCCGCGCGATGCAGGCGCGCCTCTGCGGCTTGTCCTTTTCGACTGCTGCAGGGACCGGGTGGTACGTTCCCGTACGCTCACCCGAGGCGGACACGCACCTCGACGAGACCACGGTCCTCGCGGCACTCCGACCCATCCTCGAGGATCCGGCTCGACCCAAGTGCGGGCACAACCTCAAGTACGACCTGCTCGTCCTGTGGCGCGCAGGCGTCGAGCTACGGGGTGTCGCGTTCGACTCCATGATCGCCAGCTATCTCATCGACGCCTCGCGCTCCAGCCATTCCCTGGACAACCTCGCACTTGCGCTTCTCGGGCGCACGTGCACGCCTATTTCCGATCTCATCGGAACCGGCAAGCGTCAGCGCTCGTTCGAAACGGTGGCGCTCGATCGTGCCGCGCCGTACGCTGCGGAGGATGCCGACGTTGCGCTGCAACTCCGCGATCACATGTCCCCACAGCTCCGCGCGATGGGTCTCGATGCGCTGCTGAAGGACGTCGAGATGCCGCTCGTCGATGTCCTCGCCGAGTTGGAGTTCAACGGCATCCTCGTGGACCCGCAGAAGTTGGATCGTCAGGCAGCCCGGCTTGGAGAGCGCATCACGGAATTGCGCACACAGATCGTGGATGAGTCGCCGCGGGACTTCAATCCGGATTCGCCGAAGCAGCTGGCATCAGTCCTTTTCAACAAGCCTGACGCCGCGGACCCTGGCCTGGGCATCCGTCCGCTGAAGCGCACCAAGACTGGCTATTCGACCGACGTCGAGGTCCTGGAGAAGCTCGCGGCGGATCCGGAGGTCGAGTCGCCGGTGCCGGGCCTGATCGTCGAGTATCGGCAGCTCACCAAGCTCGTCGGGACGTACCTGACCTCGCTCAAGGACGAGATCAACTCAGAGACGGCCCGTATCCACGCGTCGTTCAATCAGACTGTCGCGGCGACGGGCCGGCTGTCCTCATCAGATCCGAATCTGCAGAACATTCCCATCCGGACGGACGTCGGACGCGACATTCGGCGGGCGTTCATCGCCCCGGATGGGCGCATGCTCGTCAGCGCCGACTACTCCCAGATTGAGTTGCGGCTGCTGGCACATCTGTCCAAGGACCCTGCACTCATCGAGGCGTTTCACTCGGGGGCGGACATTCACACGGCCGTCGCCGCGGAGATCCACGGGGTTGAGCAGGCGGACGTGTCGCGCGAGCAGCGCAACGGCGCAAAAATGGTCAACTTCGGGATCATCTACGGCATCACGCCGTGGGGACTCGCGAGGCGACTTGGGGTGTCACAGAGCGAAGCGTCGGACATCATCGATTCGTACAAGCAGCGCTTCGGCGGCATCTCGACGTTCCTCGAGGAGTGCATCGCGCAGGCGACGCGGTTCGGCTATGTCGAGACCATTCTGAAGCGCCGACGCCCCATCACCGACATCGAGTCGCGCAGTCCCCAGCGGCGTGCGCTGGCCGAGCGCATGGCGATCAACTCGGTGGTGCAGGGCAGCGCGGCGGATCTGATCAAGCTCGCCATGGTGGACCTGCACGCAGCCCTGAGCCCCCACGCGTCCCAGCTGCGGGATGGCCGGCCGCCGGAGGTGCCGGGGACGCTCATG
>JBCBTA010000209.1:0-6094 GCA_039818905.1 Planctomycetota bacterium | reverse complement strand
GGCGGCGCGTTCCTCGTCTGCGACGCGTCGAGCAACATCTACTCCAAGCCCATCGACGTCTCGAAGTACGGGCTCATCTACGCCGGGGCGCAGAAGAACCTCGGCCCCGCCGGATGCGCACTTGTGATCATGCGCAAGGACCTGATCGAGGCGGGCAACGAGGACCTGCCGACGATCGTGCAATACCGGACGCACGCCGATGGCGACAGCCGCTACAACACGCCGAACACCTTCGCGATCTACCTCATGGGCCAGGTCTTCAAGTGGATCAAGCGCGAGGGCGGACTGGCGGGCATCGCCAGCCACAACGAGCGCAAGGCCGGGGTGCTGTACGACTACCTGGACTCCAGTGGTTTCTACCGGGCGACGGTCACCGACGCGAGCAGCCGGTCACTGATGAACATCTGCTTCCGCTGCGTGAACGAGGAGCTGGAGCCGACGTTCATCGCCGAGGCGGAGCGCGCGGGGCTGAAGAACCTGAAGGGCCATCGTTCGGTTGGCGGAATGCGCGCGTCGGTCTATAACGCGTTGCCGGCTGAGGCCGTCGATGCCCTCATCGCGTTCATGAAGGAGTTCGAACGGACCCACGGCTGAGCGGAGGCTGCATGCCGCGCGACCGTTCGAAGCGAGATCTGTTCACGCCCGGCCAGATTGCCGTGCTGTACGCGCTGATCGGCCTGACGTGGATCTTCTTCACCGACCGGCTCATCGAGCTCGCATTTGACACGGTGCATGACAGCGCCGTCTTCAGCGTCATCAAGGGCTCCTTCTACGTTCTGGTGACCTCGCTGCTGCTGTACTTTCTGGTGCGCAGCAGCAACCGGCGCCTGCAGACTTCGCAGCGATCAGCCCGCGAGCAGGACCAGGTCGTTCGCGCGATCACGCACAACAGTCCTGTCGAGCACATCCGCTGCCGCATCGATCAGTCGGGCCTCTGTGAGACGCTCTATTCCAGCGCCGGGTACATCACGCTGCTGGGCCTTGAGGGTGTGGATCACGTCCCCACCATGACGATGGAGGAACTGCTCGGCTTGTTCGAGCCGGAGGGGCGCGTGGAGGCGGGCGAGGCGATCAGGCGGGCGATGGAAGACCAGCGCCCGTTCCGCGTCGATCTCTGCCGCCGGCTGCAAAGCGGCGAGCATCGCTGGCTCCGCTACTTCACGACGACGCACATGGATGACGACGGCGCGGTGATCTTCGACGGCGTCGTCTTCGACATCACGGAGCAGAAGGGGACCGAGCAGCAGATGCGCGACGCCAACGCGGAGCTGTCGCGCGTGCGCGATCGCCTGGTGCGTCTGCTCGATGCCGCTGTCGGATTGCAGAGCGTGCTGGATGAGGGACAGGCGCTGCAGGTCGTGGCCGACGCCGTACGCGGCGCCGGATGGGATGGCGTGGCCGTCAATCTGTTCGATGAAGACTGGGCCATCACGTTCGATGCATACGCGGGACTCTCCCCCGAGCGCATCGCCGATCTGCGCAGCCGCCGGGCAGACCCGGAGCGGCGGCGGGCCATGTTCGGTCCGGAACGCGAGCCGTTTCGTGTCAGCCGCTCCTACTTCATCCCCGAGGAGCGGGTGGAAGCGGTGTCCAGCATCGTGAACCCACAAGTAGGCTCGCGCACGCCGCAACGCGGCGACACGTGGCGGCCGCGCGATCTCGCATATGTGCCCATGACCGACCGCGCCGGTCGAGTCGTCGGGCGCATCACCATCGATGACCCGGTGGACGGACAGCGCCCCGATGGCATGACCCTGCGATACGTCGAGACGTTCGCGGATCTTGCCATGCGCACGATCGAGAATATTCGGCTGCAGCGCATGAGCGAGAAGCAGCACGAGTCCGAGCGCCGGCTGGCGCTGCACATCCAGCGCTCACCGCTGGGACTGGTCGGATGGGATCGTGACCAGCGCGTTGTCGAGTGGAACGACGCCTCGCAGCGCATCTTCGGCTACTCAGCGGAGGAGGCGCTCGGACGCCGGTTCTGGGAGCTCATCATCCCCGAGCACGAGCGCGAGGTCGTCCGCAGCGCCGTCGATCAGATGCTGGACAACGCCCAGCCCACCGAGGTCACCAACGATAACCTCACCAAGAGCGGGAAGATCATCACCTGTGAGTGGCGCAACACGCCGCTGACGGACTCCTCCGGGCGCACCGCGTACGTGCTGTCCATGGCGTCTGACATCACCGAGCGACGGCTGAGCCAGGAGCAGCTGCGACGGTCAGTTGAGACCCGTGGCCTGCTGCTGGCCGAACTCGATCACCGCGTCCGAAACGCCCTTGGCAATCTGCTGACGATGATCGACCTGAGCGCCGACAGCGCCCGGACCATCCCCGACTTCGCGTCGGCGATCCGAAGCCGCGTCGAGACGATGGCCCGGGTGCACGCGATGCTGTCCGAAGCGCGCTGGGAAGGCGTGGGCCTCGCCGAGCTCATCGGCGCACTGCGGCCGCCGGAATGCCTGGGCGACCTCCGCGCGGAGGGCCCGGCGGTGAGCAT
Organism: Planctomycetota bacterium; assembly: GCA_039818905.1. GTDB lineage: Bacteria > Planctomycetota > Phycisphaerae > Phycisphaerales > UBA1924 > JBCBTA01. Next base: position 3,594 of record JBCBTA010000209.1, on the reverse strand, counting down.
TCCGGCGCGGCAGGCGTCGCCCCTCGGGATGATCGTGCAGGAACTCGTCTCCAACAGCCTCAAGCACGGCGCACTCGGCGCTGCCGGGGGCATCGTGGACGTGGGCTGGGACATCAATGACGACGCCGTGCTCAGCATGTCCTGGATGGAGCGGGGCGGGCCACCCATCGTCGGTGATCCGACCCGCGGCGTCGGCACGGGCCTCATCGAGGGGTTCGCACGCTTCGAGCTTCGAGGTGACGTCGAGCTTCGATACCACGCCGATGGCGTGCATCACACCATCACCATGCGTCTGGATGATCAGACGTCAGGGGGCGAGCACCCCAGTCTCGAAGACACGGCGTCGCGCGAGTACACGTGACACCGCGGTGCGCATGAAAAGGACCCGCTGCGTGTGGTTGCGCGGCGGGTCCGAGGTGCGGCAAATCGTGGTGGGATAGTCGCCGCAGGTGGTGGACTGTTCAAGACCCGAACCGGCCTGACGACCGGGTCGGGCGTCACAACATGGTCGTGCCAGAAGCAAGGCCGTCTGAAGAGCCGAATGCCGTCCGGACACCCGATCGCGTGTGTCCGGCAAGCCCCTCCGCGTCCGTGCAGATGGGCGACATTGGCAACTTCGCGACGCACGAATCCTTTCGCGTTCTGCCTCACAACTTGGCTTCCGAGCCTGGTGCTCGCGTAGCACCAGTCCCGAAATACAGTGCTGACCCTCGACCAATCCCGAGGGCAGTCCGGCAGGACAGCCTCGGAACACAACCTCTCTACCTCCCGGGTGCTTCCCTGCTACCCGTTACGCCCCGTTCTGCCGTTTGGAACTGATGCGACGCATCAGCTCCGGCAGCTTGCGAAGTCGTTCGGCCTTGCTCGCCTGCCACTGCGCCCGGTCGCGAATCTCGAGCCGTTCCCCCGCGCCGATAAGCACGATCTCCGGCTCCAGCTCCACGAGTTCGAGCATCTCCTCCGGCAAGCGAACTCGACCTGAGGCATCCATCTCCAGACGTCGCGACAGACCGAACAGCGTGGCCTGCAACTCCGCCTCGTCCTCGTCCGGCGTCAGCGTCAACTCGCCGCTGCTCGCCCGACGTTGAAACTCCATCTCCGTGTAGAGGCGAATGACACCACCGACCCACGGCACGGCGAACCACGCCGCACCGTCGCGCGTCGCGTCCCACCGCCCCCGGATGTCCGCCGGGATGGCGAGCCGGTTCTTCGAATCGATCGTGTGCTCGTACTGGCCTGTAAACAGCACCCATCCGAACTCCCATCGCCCCAACGACGAGGCCCCACGCTATCCCACTCTGCCCCACCACGCAACACTTCTGCTCCACAAATGCCCACAGGGCAACCTGTCGCCATGTTGCCCGCACGTTATCCACAGACCGCCCACGCGCTTCCATCTCCAGGACCCGCGGCGGCCCCGCACGGCGAGCACGCCGGCCTAGCATCTGCCCGCATGCCAGACGCCACGAGACCACAGCCGTCGCCCGCCAACCGGCTCGGGCTGGACTATCGCGAGGAGGCGGCCCGGCTCGGCCCGCCGGTGGTGCCGATCGTCGATGGCCACTCGCACATCAACGGCAGCCGCGCCGCGGAGATCTACCGGGACGTCCGGTCGCTCTTCGGCGTCGTGCGCACCTTCACGCAGACGCAGCTGTCCGAAGCGGACAATGTGCAGGCGGTCCTCGGCGACTCGGTGCACTTCGTCGCCGTACCCGAGTACATGAGCCCTGACCAGAAGCATGCGCACACGCAGGGCTTCATCGACAACATCACGGAGTGGCATCGGCGCGGCGCACGCATGGTGAAGTTCTGGAGCGCACCGCGTGGCAGGGACTTCGGGCGCGAGATGGGTGACACCTCGCTGCTGACGCTCGAGAATCCGTGGCGCCGCAAGCAGATGGATCACGCCGCGAGCCTCGGCATGATGTTCATGGTGCACATCGCCGACCCGGATACGTGGTTCGCCACCAAGTACACCGACACGGACTTCTACGGCACAAAGGCATCGCAATATGAGGCCCTCGAGGCGCTCATGGAGGAGTACGACCGGCCGTGGCTCCTGGCGCATATGGGCGGTTCACCAGAGGATCTGCACTTTCTCGCAGGCCTGCTCGACCGGCATCCGAAGGCGGTTGTTGATACCTCTGCAACCAAGTGGATGGTGCGCGAACTCAGCAAGCATCCGCGTGAGGAGCTGGTGCAGTTCCTGAACCGGTTCCGCGGCCGCATCATCTGGGGTACCGACATCGTGACGATGGACGCACATCTCAGCCCCGACACCGGCCCGCGAAACATGGGGGCGCAGGCAATGTCGGAAGATGAGGCATTTGAGCTGTACGCGAGCAGGTACTGGGCCATGCGGGCCCTGTTCGAGAGCAGCTACGACGACGAGTCACCCATCGCGGATCCGGATCTGCACATGGTCGCGCCGGATCAGTTTGACGAGAACGCAGCACCGCGCCTGCGTGGCATGGCGCTCTCGACGGAGATGCTGCGCGACGTGTATTCCGATGCCTGCCGCGACTCACTGTTGACGTGGTACGAGGCACACTGACGACTACTCGTCGTCCTGGCCCGCGCCGCTGTCCTGATCCCGGTAGATGATGGCGTCGGGGTTGGACCACGCCGCCGCGAGCCATGCTGCGAGCTGTTCGGCCCGCTGAGGATCGCGCACCGCGCCGACCTTGCCGGAGACCTCATTCCATCCGAGCAGTTCGTTGAAGCTCCCGACGGCCCCGAGTGGGCGGAGCGTCCCGTGTGCGATGGTGCCGCCGAATTGCGGATCGCCCGCCGCTCCGATCGGAAGCATGAATCCCCCACCGCCGTAGATCCCGTAGGACCCGTTGGCGAGCACGACGTGCGTGATCGCGATGTTGCTCGCGGTCTCGTCGATGGGCGTCTTGCCGGCCAGCGGCATGAGGAACACGTGGATGTGCACGAGGTGCCCAGTCATGCGGGCCTCCTCGTAGCCCAGCCCCAGTGCATCAATGTCGGTGAGGTAGATGTCGATGGTGTTGCTGTCGTCCGAGGTGTAGACCTGCGTGGCGAAGCGCGGCGACAGCGAAAGCGGCTCGCGGCTCGAGTCGAACCGAAGCGACGAACTCGCAGGCACGCCGCAGGCGCTGAGCCCGAGGCCAACCAGCAGCATGCAGATGAGGATGTGTCGGCGAGGCACGGGGGGCGAACTCCCAGGTTCAACGAACGCATCGGGTGCGGAGGCTCGTCGAGGAACGGTCGGCAGCCAAAGACCTTACCGGGCGTGAGAATCCGCTGCGAGCCCGCGGAACCCGAGGTGTGGCTCGGGGTCTGACTGGAGGGGCGGACGCTACGATGTGGTGTCCTTCTCGGGAGCACCCCTTCGATGCGCATGGCTGCAAGAGTCATCCTGACGTGCGTCTGCACCGCTGCGATGGTGTCCGTCGCGCACGCGCAGGGGGTTGGCCTCGGGCGCAGCGCCGCCCACGCCGCCAATGGCACGTTCGCCGATCCATCGGGCCGCTTCGGCAGCCAGCGGATGGGCTTCCGCACCATCCCCGGTCGTCCGGTGTATCGCATCCACTGGGGCGTCTCCCGCGGGTACTACGGCGGGCTCGG
>JBCBTA010000208.1:0-6104 GCA_039818905.1 Planctomycetota bacterium | reverse complement strand
GTCAGCGCACCTGTGCCAGGACCGACTTCGAGGATGCGCTGGGTGGTGGGAACAGCCGCGGCGTCAACGATCTTGCGAATGAGATTCTGATCGATCAGGAAGTTCTGCCCGAGGGCATGGCGCGGCGACAGACCTCGCAGACTCAGGGCCATCTTGATCTCGGCGGCTGTCTGCATGTCACCACGCGCCGGTCAGGATTCGATCGATGGCCACGGCGACACCGTCTTCCGCGTTGCTCGGCGCGTGCACGTCGGCGACGGCCTGCAGCGCGGGCACCGCGTTGCCCATGGCGATGCCGAGTGCCGCACCCTCGATCATGGCGACATCGTTGACTTCGTCGCCGATAGCCGCGATGCGGCTGCGGTCGATGCCCTGCTCCAGCGCGAGGCGGTGGATCGCCGTCCACTTGCTGACCTGCGGGTCGAAGACCTCCAGCAAGTGAATCGTCTCGTCCTTCACACCGACGGGACCGTCGGTGGTGCTGCCGGAAACGGCGGAGAAGTGCTGGGTCGTGGCTTCGCGCCCGAAGCGATCATGCACAGACGACGCGAGATCCCGCATCACCTCGGTCACGGCCGCAAAACCCACGCGCACGGTGTGTTCCGGATGCGGATCGCTCGCCAGCGCATCGACGAACTTCACCTCGACATCCATCACGTCGAACCACCACTGCGTGGGGTACTCGATGGGTCCGGAGTTGATGACGAGATAGTCGAAGCCGGCTGCATCGCGATCCTTGAGCAACAGCGGAGCGCGCTCGTGGGCTGCGAAGTGATCACACAGCCGCTGCACCAGATCGCCGTCCATGGGCCAGCGATGCAGCGTGCGGCCTGTGATAGCGTCTGCCACCATCGCGCCGCCGGCGCACACGACTGGCGCAACGTCGTGCCCCCGCGCGGGGCGGCGACCGTCGATGGCCTCGATGGCCTGCGTTGACTCGATGAAACCGCGTCCGGTGCAGATGACGACTTCGAGCCCGGCATCACGGGCTCGCGCAACGGCGTCACGATTGGCGTCCGAGACGGTGCCGTCAGGTCCGAAAAGGGTGCCGTCGAGATCGAGAGCCAGGAGATCGAAGTTCCGCATGTGCACAGCGTAGAGACCGTGCGGGCACATGGACGCGTCCGTGGGGTGCAATCGACGTGTTTGTCGTCGACATGGATGGTGGCGTGCGTTAGGCTTTCGGTATGCCCGCCCCGCGGAGCAAGGAGGCGAACGATCGGACGCTCGAGTGCGCCCAATCGGTGTCATCGGAGAGGGCCTCATGAGTGAGCCCCTTCCGGCGCGGCTTGCCGCCAGTGCGCATGACCTCGGCCCGCAGATGGAGCCGGCGCTGGTGGACGCGTGTGAAGGGCGCCTCAAGGACGTGCACTGGTTCCGGACGGACTGGCAGCGCGGCGGTGCGGCAACGGGCTACGCAACAGCACTGATGGATGGCGGACCCGAGCGGGACGTCGTGGTCAAGCTGCCGGTCGGGCCCGCCGAGTACCGCGTGGCGACGCGATTCAACAAGACGGGCGCGCCCATTCCCGGGCTGGCCTTCCATGGGCTCGAACTGGGAGGCTGGGACCTGGCGTGGCTGGTGATGGAGCGTCTGCCGGGAGACCCGCTGGCGGCCCACCTGCACAAGAGCGTCTTCGAGGAGCTCGCGACGGCGGCGGCAGGCTTCTACGCAGCGGGCGATCGGCAGGAAGAATCGCGCATGTCCACCCAGGAGTGGGACTGGGCCGAGCTGCTGGAGCAGGCACGCGAGTCGGCCCGCATCAACCCGATCCCGCAGGCACAGTCATGGGCGAACCATGTTCACGACGTGCAGCGTTGCCTCGACAAGCTCCTGCTGATCTGGAACGGGCGGGATGTCACGAGCTGGTGCCATGGGGATCTGCACCCCGGCAACCTGATGCGCCGCGAAGAGGACTCGCCGTGGGGCGATGCCTGCTGCGTCCTGCTCGATTTTGGCGAGAGTCACCTGGGGCATTGGGTTGAGGACGCGGTGTACCTCGAGCGCATCTACTGGGCAAAGCCCGAAGCCCTGAAAGGGGTGAAGCCGGTCTCTCTGATCGCCAAGGCACGGCGGAAGGCCGGGCTCTCGACCGAGGACAACTACGCGGAACTGGCGAACGTGCGCCGCGTACTGATGGCAGCAGTTGCACCTGCGTTTCTGCACCGTGAGGGGCATCCCAAGTACCTGGAGGCCGCCCTCGGGGTGCTGGATCGGGTGCTGCCTACACTCACCAAGTGATTGATTCGCCAAGGACTTGCAGCTCGTCATTCGTGTCCGGTGGAGAGAGAAGATGCGACTTCCAATCAGTGTTGTCTGTGCCGTTGTGGTCTCGAGCAGTGCTTCGGCTGAGATCGTCGGAGAGATGGTCTCCACCGGAATCGCGCGGTACTTCGCTGACGCGAACGCGCAGACCAATGCACTGCCTTCACTCGCGTTGCAGCAGGGATTCAACGGCATGGGCCCGGTCCCGCCGGGAGCGCTGATCGAGCCGGAGTTCGAGACGCTGCGGGCCGGACAGGTGCGCGCGAGTATCGATGTAGCCGACGGCTCGAGCCTCTACGGCACGGGGATGGTGCCCGGCACGCTGATTCGCAACGGCCGGCGCACCGTGTGCTGGAACAGCGATTCCTTCGCGTGGAATGACGGGACCGAGTCGCTGTATCAGTCGCACCCATGGGTCTTTGGTGTGCGTCCCGACGGCACATGCTTCGGCATCCTTGCCGACACGTCATACCGCTGTGAGATCGATCTCACCAACGCACTGCCCGGCGCAGCGGTGCCGGAGATCGTGTTCACCGCCGATGGGCCCGAGTTCCCGGTCTACGTCATTGAAGGCGCGACGCCCGAGGAGGTCATGCAGCGACTGGCGACGCTGATCGGCACCATGCCGCTGCCGCCGATCTGGTCGCTCGGCTTCCATCAGTGCCGCTACCAGTACGCCCCTGCCCAGGAGATGCTGAACGTCGCGCAGGAGTTCCGGAACCGGAACCTGCCGTGCGACGTCATCTGGGGCGACATCGAGTACATGGACGGATTTCGACTGTTCACCTTCGATCCCTTCGAGTGGCCCAACCCTGCCCAGCTCGATAGCGATCTGGAGGCGATCAATTTCAAGACGATCTACACCCTCAACCAGGGCGTCAAGATCCAGAACGGCTACGCGCCGTACGACGAAGCGGAGCAGCTCGATCTGTGGGTCAAGGAAGGCAACGGCACGAGCGACTTCTTCGGCGAGATCTGGGCGGGGTCGTCCAAGTTCATCGACTTCACCATGCAGGACGCCCGTGACTGGTGGGCGGACCAGGTCGCCGCGGCTTTCGGTCCCGTCGGCGTCGATGGCATGTGGAACGACATGAACGAGCCAACGTCGTTCAACACGCCGAACCGATCGATCGGTCTCGACGACATTCACCGCGCCGATGCGATCTTCGGCGGCACCCAGACGCATGATCGCTGGCACAACGCCTATGGCATGCAGATGGCCCGTGCGTCGTGGCACGGCATGTTGCAGGCCAACCCCGGCAAGCGTCCCTTCGTACTCACACGCGCGAGCTACATCGGTGGTCAGCGCTACGCCGCCGCGTGGACCGGCGACAACAACGCCGATGAGTACAACGTTCGTGTGAGCATCCCCATGGTGCTCAACCTGGGACTCTCCGGTCAGCCCTTCTCGGGTCCGGACATCGGCGGCTTCAACGGCTCACTCAGTGGCGATCTGTTCGCACGGTGGATGGGCATCGGTACCATGCTGCCCTTCGCACGCAATCACACCGGCAGCTTCCAGCGTAAGGAGCCATGGGAGTTCGGCACTGCAGTCGAGGAAACGTCGCGGCGTGCGCTCAACCGGCGCTATCGGCTGCTGCCCCACTTCTACACGCTGTTCTACGAATCCAGCCGCAACGGCATGCCGCCGGCGCGGCCGCTGTTCTTTGCTGATACGTCCGATCCCGATCTGCGCGACGTCGATGACACATTCCTGCTCGGAGACGCCCTGATCGTCTCCGCCGCGGAGGTTGGCACGTTTGCGTGTGACGGTGGCCCGGCCTTCCCGCCTCCCCCCGGCGGCATCTACGAGTTCGCCTTTCCTGAGAGCAATAGCCCCGGGGCTGCAAGCGACGAAACGGATGAGGATCTCCCGAAGCTGTATCTCCGCGGCGGGCACATCATTCCGACACAGCCGATCGTGCAGTACACGACCGACGGCGAACCGGATGAGCTGATCCTGATCGTCGCGCTCGACGAGAACGGTGAGGCACGTGGCGCTCTCTATGAGGATGAGGGCGATGGATTCGACTACCTCACCGGCGAGTACCTGCTGACGACGTACGTCGCGCAGGAGATTGGCGGCGGCCAGGTCGAGGTGAGCGTCGAGTCCACCATGGGCTCGCGCAGTCGCCCCGCCAACCGGCCGGTCACCGTGCGTCTGCTGCAATCCGACGGGACCGAGATCATCGGCACCGGGATCGATGGCCAGACCATGACCCTGCAGATCCCGGCCGCGCTGCAGGCGCGGGCGATCGATCCCTTCGCACGCCGGATCGACGGCTGCCTGATCCCCGACGCCTTCGAGCAGCGGTCGCTGCTTGCGACGCAGGACACGCCCACCGCGTGGGGCAACAACTTCAATGAACTCAACCAGCTCTTCCTCGACTGGGATCCCGACGGCCTTCGTGTGGGCGTCTCCGGCAACATCACAGGCGATGGCAACGCGCTGATGTTCCTTGTCGATGCGGGTACCGGTGGCCAGCCCGTCATGGACACCAGCAACGCACCGGTGCCGCCGGCGGGCGTGGGACCGTTGACGGGCATGATCTTCGACGCGGGTTTCACGCCCGAGACGATGTTCTGGATCAACACCTTCAACGGCGAGATGTTCGTCGATCAGTTCCAGTTGTTTGACGAAGGTGGTACGAGCAAGACCTACCGAGGCAGCACCGGCGTGGACGTCGGCAGCGGTGGACTCGGCGGCGGGTTCAACCCCAACGGCATCGAAGTCGCCTTCAGCAACGCGAACCGACTTGGCGTCAACAGCATCAGCGCCGTGAATGCTTCGACATCGCTCAGCGGCTTCGAGATGCTGCTGCCCTTCGAGGAATTGGGCATCACCGAGGGAGCATGCTTCCGTGCTCGGTTCGCGGTGGTCATCATCGCCCCGTCTGGCGAGGTGTCGGCCCAGTGGCTACCGGGTGTGGGCGGAGCAGGGCCGAGTCTCGGCTTCTCCCCCGACCTCGGCGCGGTGCCTGGTACGCAGTTCGTCGAGTTCGTGAACTCGGTGGGCGACATCAATGGCGATGGCAGCACGACGCTGCCGGACTTCGCCGTGCTCGCCAACAACTTTGGCAGTGGCCCAGGCGCAACTCGGGCACACGGTGATCTGACCGGCGACGGTTTCGTGACGCTCGAGGACTTCACGCTGCTAGCGTCGAACTTCGGGTGTCTGCCTTGAATCGAGCGCGGGGGTTCACCCTTGTCGAACTCCTGGTCGTCATCGCGGTGGTCGCACTGCTGGTGGCGGTACTGCTTCCTGCGCTGACGAGCTCGCGTGACAGCGCCCGCGGTCTCATGAGCCTGTCACAGATGCGACAGATCGGCATCGGCTGGGCGATCTACGCGTATGACTCGGCCGACATCATCGCGCCGGGTCAACCGGGCCGCTTCGCCGATCCGGACGACAACGTCTACGACGTCGGCAACGGCCGGCACTACCGCCCCCGTTGGTTCGTCGCAATCGGCGCGAAGACCGGGCTGCACGCGTACGACCAGCCCAGCGAGGATCCGGCCGACGAACACGCGTTCCCCGTGACGAACGAAGTCTTCCTGTGTCCTGTCGTGCCTGATTGGGTCAGCTCGCGCAACTTTCCCTACGGCTACAACTACCAGTTCCTCGGCAACGCTCGATTCCGCAACGACAACGAGGCGGACGGGTTCATCAACTACCCCGTCAAGTCGAGCTCGATTCGCCTGAGTGCAGGAACCGTGATGTTCGCGTCGTGCATGGGATCTGCCGCGGGAAAACCGGAGGCATCGCGCTCACCCAATCGGACGGATGGCTCGCGCGACCCCGAACTCAAGGCCCTTGGAGGCCATGGCTACGCGCTTG
>JBCBTA010000207.1:0-6179 GCA_039818905.1 Planctomycetota bacterium | reverse complement strand
TCTTCTTGCTCTTGCTCGTCTTCTTCCCGCCGCGCACCGGACCCGACGTGTACAGCCCGCGGCCGACACGCTTGAAGCGCTTGTCCTTGAGCAGCGTCTGATTGACGATGGTGCGGAAGTTGGGCGACGTCGTGCGATAACCCGCTTGCTGCACTTCCGCCGCCGCCGCCGTCACCGACAGCGTCTTCTTCGAGAGCAGCGACGCCAGGGCGTCGGCGAGATTCTGGTCGTTGCGCGGCCGCTTGCGGGCACTCGTACCGCCCATCGCCGAGATCGCGCCCCCTTCACGAATGATCTCTTCATCAATGTCGCGCAGCTGCGATGCGAGTCGATCGCGCTTGCGCTTCAGTGTGCTGAGCTTTCGCTCGCGACGACGAATCTCGCTCTGAAGATCCGACATGCTCACGCCGGCCAGACGATTGCTCGCCATGATCTTCTCCGATCGTTCCAGGGTTGTTCCATCCGTTCGTGCCACGCTGTCATGCAGCCAACACCCCCGGACAAGAACCGAGAAGTCTATGCCCCCCCTGCCTAGGCGACAACATGCCGGAATCCCTCAGGACTCCAGACGTACGCCGAGTGCACGAAGAAGTCCGTCAAAGTGGTCCGGATCGTAAAAGTCGATCACCAGTCGTCCCTTGGCGCGCTTGCCATCGGTCTGCACGCGGACGCGCGTCCCAAGATGCTCACCGATCTGACGTTCCAGATCCGCAATCTGGGGATCTGCGTCCTTGGTTCGCGTGCGTGTTGTGCCCGGCGCACGCTCCCCCTCGACCGACTCCAGCCGCCGAACCGACCACTGCTCCTTCGCCGCGCGCTCCGCAAGCTTCACGCGCGCGCCGCCAGGTGGTATCGACAGGAGGGCCTTGCCATGCCCGGCCCCCAGCGCACCCGTGCTCAGCAGTGCACGAATCTGCGGCTCCAGTTCCGTCAGACGAATCAGATTGCTCACCGTCGATCGATCGAGACCGACGCGCTCGCCAAGATCCGTGTGCGACGCGCCGAACGTCGAGGCCAGATTCTTGAGGGCTTCGCCCCGCTCGATGGGGCTCAGATCCTCGCGCTGCACGTTCTCGATCAGCCCCCATTCCGCGGCTTGGCGATCATCCGCCTCCACCACAAGCGCCGGGATGCGCTCCTGCCCCGCGAGGGACGCCGCCCTCCATCGACGCTCACCGGCAATCAACTCCCAGGCGCCGGCACCCGCCGGACGCACCGCGATCGGCTGAATCACGCCGGAGGAGCGGATCGATGCCGCCAGTGGCTCCAGGTCCGACGACGCTGCATCCGCACGCGGCTGAAACTGCCCAGGACGGATCGAGCCCAACGCGAGCATCTGCAGACCGGAGTTCATCTCCCCGTCCTGAGAGGGGGATTGTTTGATTGGTTTTTGTTCGGTATCCTGAGCCGGTACAGTGACCGGTGTGTTGATCAGGCTGCTCAATCCCCGACCCAGCCGTGACTTCGTCTGCTTCGCCATCCCTGACGCCCCATTTCTTGATCTGGTGTGCGATTCGCCCGACCACTGTACCTGCGAGCCCCCCTATGGCCAAGCACATTGAGTTCATCGCCCGAGGCGTCCTGCAGCACGGGCATCGCCTTTTGCTCTGCCGCAACGCCAAGCACGGCTACACCTACCTCCCTGGTGGGCACGTCGAGTTCGGCGAGACGGCGGCTGAGGCCCTGGCGCGCGAGTTCCGGGAGGAGACGGGACTCGACGTCCGCGTCGGGAGCTGCGGCCTGGTCTGCGAGCAGACGTTCGAGCAGGGGGGCAAGCAAAGGCATGAGGTGAGCGTGGTGTTCCACGTGGAACCGGTCGATCTCCAGATCGACGCCGCGGGCCATCCAGCGACCGTGGAAAGCCTCGAACCCAAGATCGCGTTCGACTGGGTTGATCTCGCGGCACTGGTCGATGCTGACCTCCGCCCCACTGCCATCAAGGCCTGGCTGACATCCGGCGCGGCGTCCACTGAGTGGGTCAGCGTTCGCGAATAGGCCTTCATCCCCCTCCGGATATGGTCGATACGACGCGGCGAAGGAGCCTCTGAAAACGCCCCAGAGCCGATGAAGCCGCACGCGCCACAAACCGGCGACCCGGGATCGCTGATCGAGCACATTCAGCAGCTCGAGGACAGCCTTCACCGCGTCGAACAAGAGCTCGCTCAGGCACAGCGCCTGGCCATGCTCGGTACGCTCGCCGGCTCCATCGCCCACGAGTTCAACAACCTCCTCACACCCATCATGAGCTACGCGCACCTCGCGCTGGCCAGCCCTGAGGACACCGCCCTGGTGCAGAAGGCCCTCCAGAAGGCCGTTGATGGAACGGAACGAGCCTCCACCATCGCATCATCCATGTTGGGCTTCCTGCGAGGCGACGAGGATGAGATCGCCAATGTTCGACAGGCTGTTCGTGATTCACTGGCCTGCCTGGCACGCCCACTGGAGCGTGACGGCATCGCCCTTGAGTCTGACGTCCCAGCCGCGGCATGGACGCAGATGCGCCCTGTCGCACTGGAGCAGATCCTGCTCAACCTGATTCTGAATGCCCGCGCCGCCATCCTGCCGCAGCCTGGATCCATCTCGATCCACGCCGAGTGTTCCACGTGGAACACTGAGCAGGGGGGTCAGCCGTTCGTCACCATTCGCGTGACCGACACAGGCTGCGGCATCGACGATTCGATCATTGACCAAGTCTTTGAGCCGTTTGTGCGTGGCGAGAGCCGCCCTGCCGCCGAGGGGTCCAGCAGCGGTCTCGGACTCTCCATCTGCCGACGGCTGGTGAACGAGGCCGGCGGCTCGATCGACGTCGAGAGCACGCGTGGCGAAGGGACGACCTTCACGATCCGCGTGCCGCGAGCTGAGCCCGTCTCCGAGCCGCAGGCCGCCGCCTGAGCTCAGTCAGCCAACACCACGACATCCTCGGGCTCAACCGACACACCGACCTCAGGCGACGATGACCAGTCGCGATGGGCTGGGTGCAACTCGAAGACCTTGACGCGCATCTCGCCATGCAGCTCAACGATGTGCTGGGCCATTTCGCCGAGATAGATTGAATCTAAGACCTTACCTGACAGGGTGTTATGACTGTTCGGCTCGCTCAGTCGCAGCGCCTCCGGACGCACCGAGCATGTGACATTCCCCTTTGCTGGGGGGTTTGCATGGTCAAAGGCCGTAGAGTGGATGTCGCCGGCAGGACAATGCAGCGACAGGCCCTCGCCGTTCTGACCGGTGACCTCCGCGTCGATGAAGTTGGTCTCGCCCAGGAAGTCGGCCACGAAGCGAGATGCCGGGCGGTTGTAGATCGCCCGCGGGGCTCCGATCTGGGCCACGACGCCCATGTCAAGCACAGCGACGTCGTCGGCCATGGACAGGGCTTCCTTCTGGTCGTGCGTCACATAGATCGTGGTGATGCCCGTCTCGGTGCAGATCCGCCGGATCTCGGAGCGCATCTCCAGGCGGAGCTTGGCGTCGAGGTTGGACAGCGGCTCATCGAGCAGCAGGACCTCCGGACGCACCACCAGGGCCCGCGCCAGGGCGACGCGCTGCTGCTGGCCGCCTGAGAGCTGGTTGGGCTTTCGCTTGGCGTAGTCGATCATGCGAACGGCCCGCAGGGCCTCGGCGACACGCTCCTCGCGTTCCGCCTTGTCCACCTTGCGCACGGTCAGACCGAAGCCGACGTTCTGCGCCACCGACATGTGCGGCCAGAGCGCGTAGCTCTGGAAGACCATGCCCGTGTTCCGCTTGTTCGGCGGCAGACGGGTGACGTCCCGACCGTTGAACGCGATGCGTCCGGACGTCGGTTCGATGAAGCCGGCGATCATGCGCAGCAGCGTGGTCTTGCCGCAGCCTGAGGGACCCAGCAGAAAGAACAGGTGTCCCGGCTGGATCTCAAGCGAGATGCGATCCACGGCCTTTGTGATGCCGCCGCCGCCAATCGCGGGATAATGCTTTGATACCGCCTCGAGCGTAATGCGCGTTGACATGGCGCGACAGGGTAGCAGGGGGGCGGCAGGATGTTGCGATGCCCACGCCGAAGACCATCGACTCCCTCGCGCTGATCATCGGCGCCATGAAGGCAGGCACCACCAGCCTCTATGCGCTGCTGAGCCAGCACCCGGAGATCTGCCCCTGTGCCGAGAAGGAGGCGCACTTCTTCTCGCGCGACGATCGATGGAGCCGCGGCCTTGGGTGGTACTACAGCTTGTGGAAGTTCGACCCGGCAACCCATCGGGTAGCACTTGAAGCGACACCGACCTACGCCTCGCATACGCGCCGTCCCGAAGTGGTCGATCGCATCGCCGAGGCTCAGGCAGACACACAGGGGACGTTTCGATTCATCTACATCATGCGCGACCCTGTTGCACGGATTGAATCACAGCTGCGCCACCGGCTCACCACCGGACAGCCGGTGCAGCGCGACGGCGCGTCGTATGTGCTGCGTCCGTTCATGATCGACGCCAGCCGCTACGCGACTCAGCTGGACCCGTATCGCGAGCGCTTCGGCGCGGCGTCGCTGCTGCTGCTGCGCTTCGAGGATCTGCGCGACGATCCGAACGCGCTGCTCCGCAGGACATGTGCCTTCCTCGGCGTCGATCCATCACACACGTTCGAGCGAGCCGGGAAGCGCTACAACGAAAGCCGTCGGAACCACCCGATCGTGCACTGGGCCGGCAGCAACGCCATCGCATCGCGCATGGTCCGAGCGATCCCGGCACCGCTGCGGGCGCGGGCCGGAGCGGCTCTTGCGCGCCGTGTGGAGCCTGTGACGCTTCCTGAGTCGCAGCGGGAGTCGATCCGCACCGAGCTGCGTGATGACATGCGCCGCCTGCGTGAGGAGTACGGCGTGGACACGTCGGTGTGGCACACCGCCGATTGACGGGCCTGCGCTCACAATTCCCCCATGGGTAGGCGGTGGGAGTTTTGCCGGGATCCTGTGCTCTCTTGTCTCACCTGTTGCATCCGCTCGAGTGACCGGTAGCTTCCGTCGCGAAAGGGGATGATCACCATGTCACGTCTTCTGTTCGCCGCGTTTGCTGCGCTCTCGGTCTTCGTCGGGTGCTGCTCCAGCCCATGCACGATCGACCCACCGCAATCCACCTCCGATAGAGACACCGGCACTGCGATCAAGCTCGCAGCAGAGCTGGAGCAACTGCCCGCCGAGGGCGAACTGACGCTCGATTTCAAGAACACTTCGAAGGTCGCGTTCCAAGAGTTGGACGACAAGAACGCTGCGCTGCTTCTCCTTCTGCGCGCGATCAAGTGCTACCTCGAGGAGGGCGAGGTTGGCCAGGACATCGCCCGGTCCCTTGCCGAAGAAGCGAAGGAGGAGTTCGCCGGCGCCATCGGCATGCGCGGCGGGGATGGCGCAACCATCTCGCGTGCGGAGCGACGCTACATCCAGCAGTCCGACCTGTCCGGCGAAATACTCGACACGTTCGAGGCCCTCGGGATCGAGTAGTCGTGCGTCGTGGTCTCATCACACTGCTGATGCTCACCGCCAGTCTGTGGTGTGCCTCCGCGGCTCTGGCGACCGACAAGCGCAACGTCTATGCGCTCGTGATCGGTCTCGATGCCTACGGCGGAAACACCGACACGCCCCCAGATGCCGATGCCCTCTCGGTCGCCGCACGCTTTCGCGGCACATTTGGCTTCGACCCCGATGTGCTCACCAACGACGACGCCACCATGGGTGCCGTGCGTCGGCGGTTGCTCGAGACGATCCCTTCGCTCCCTGCAGAGTCGTTCATCTTCATCTATTTCGCGGGCCACGGCGAAGCGATCGGCGATGAACTCGTTCTGCAGTTGCATGCCGCGACGCCAAACGATCCGTACAGCGCGTCCGTGCATGTCGAGGATATCTTCCGAGCCGTGAAGCGCGTCCCGCGATCACGCGCGCTCATCATCCTCGACTGCTGCTATTCCGGCGGTCGGCCGAACTGGCTCATCGACCACCAAGCGGACTTCTCCCATCAGAACATTCGCGTGGTCGGCCTCGCATCAAGCGCCCGCGGCGAACAGACCAAGGGAGGCGTCTTCACACGCACCCTGCTCGAGTACTGGTCCGAAGTCGGGCAGCATTGCACCAACGCATTCGAGATCGAGAAGGACATCCAAGATCGCATCGACGCCAAGGCAGAGGCTGATCCATCAATCCTCATGGCCGCCAACGTCTTCATGGG
>JBCBTA010000206.1:0-6187 GCA_039818905.1 Planctomycetota bacterium | reverse complement strand
CTGCTCGATCGCTCCGATCCACGCGCGATGGCCGAGAAGATCGCGCGGCTCAACGTTGCGCGGCGCAACCTCGGCTACACCGACCTCGTCTCCATCTTCCCATTGCCGGATCTCGTCGAGCTCTTTGGACACCTGCAGACCAACAGCTACCGTTCCAACGCACCGGGACGCATCACCGGCGCGGATGCCGCTCGTGGCTGGGACATCGAGAACTATCTGCCCAATGATCTGATGCGTAAGGTGGACACCGCGTCGATGCTCTGCGGTCTGGAGGTCCGCTGTCCCTTCCTGTCACACGGACTGGAACAGGCCATGTTCGGGCGCACTGCTCGCTCTCTCATGCCCGGTGGCGATCTGAAGGGCTGGCTGCGCCTGATCGCGCGGCAGCACTTCCCGCCGGAGATCACCGAGCGCCGCAAGCAGGGGTTCGCGATTCCCGTCGGCGAGTGGTTCCGGACCGACGAGGGCGGCATGCGCTCACTGCTGATGGACCTTGTCGGCTCACCCGCCGCCGCGGGCGGGCGTCCCTTCGGCGCGGTGCACGACGTGCTGGATATCAACCTCGAGACCGTCTGCCGCGTGATCGATGAGCACATGGCGGCAGGCGATCTCCCGGCGCCCAGCGGCGCGGCGAACGCACGGAAGCGCGATCACGCCCAGCGGCTCTTTGCCATGTGCACGCTCGCCATCTGGGGCGCGTCATTCGAGCACGGTCACTCCGGTGCGACGCTCCAGCCGACGTAGTTGCCGCCAAAGCGGCGGGCGTCCTCGGAGAAGCGCCGGCGCAGCTCGACGAGCGTGTCGGCATCGGGAACAATCGCTCGACGTGCAGCCACGGCCCATCGCTGACCAGCAACCGTTGGCGCACGCTCCTCCACTTCGAACTCGGACTGCAGTTCGGAGGACAGCTGCTGCGCAGAAGCCTCGTCGCGCACCTCGATCACGAACTCGAGGACATGCAGGGACGTGATGTCCAGGCCCTGTGCGGCAAGGGACTGCACCTGCATCGCATCGGCCTGTTCCGCGGCGGCAGCCGCCTCCTCTGCCCGGAGTGCCGCGCGGACCTCGAGTTCGTCCTCGATGCTCGCCGCGGGAAAGAGCATGACGACGCCCTCCACCACGACCTGCACCTGATCACCCATGTGCGAGCCCATGGGACGACCGACCTCGACCGCCGCCCACGGCAGGCTCATGGCCGTCCGCGATCCGGCGGTATCCGCCAGCTCGAGATGCAGCGCCTCCTGATCGACGGCGTACCGAACCCGCTGCATCCCGGAGAACGCACGCCACGGCATGAAGAAGAAGGCCAGACATCCCGGAACCAGAAAAGGTGCGACGCCTTCCTTCGCAAAGCGGCCCATGCGGATCAGCACCTCGACGCGCTTGGCGTCGAGGCTCGGCTGCTCGGGCGGGAACAACTCGACGAGCTCGCGCCACTCGCGCGGCGCGCGCTGCACCAGCTTCGTGAGGAAGCCGAAGACCATGATGGCGCCAAGGACACCGAACAGAATGATGAGTGATTGGACGAGCACAGCGTCAGTCTACCGGCTGCTCCTGCTCCATCGCGGCACGAACCTGCAACTCCTGCTGCACAATCGTGCGCGGCACCCAGAGCGCAAACCCATCCGCACGGATCCGTGCCCGCCCGAGAACCGAGGCGGAGACGTCCTCCACATGGTCCCAGGGAATCGACACCGCTCGATGGAACGGCAGCATGCTGCGCAGGTGCAAAGCCGTGTCATCCGACGCCACCCACGTGCAGCCGTTGTAGCCCAGCCACACCCAGCGCACCGCGATACTGCACAGCCGCGCGTCCCTGGGACGCTCCGGTGCCGCCGGAAATCGGGCGGCAAGCGCACCCCAGCGTGAGCATCGGGACAACAGCGCAAACACACCGACGACGACCAGCGGGATCAGCAGAAGGATGACGTATGGCTGCATGACCGACGAAGTATCTCACATCGCTGCATCGTCGGCGCCCGCCATCATGTCGAGGTGCCCCTCGATGAGCTTCGTCGGGAGCCAGAGGGGCACGATCTCGGTGTCGAGCCGCGTCAGCCGCTCACCCAGCATCGTGATGCCGGGCTCCTCCGAGGGCGTCATCGCCTTCCAGGGAATCCGCAGCGGCACGCCGCCGGGGCATGGAAAGACCGGGCGCAGATACAGGCCCCGTTCATCCGTGGCCGCCTCCATACCGTTGTTGAATCGCATGCCCTTCGATCGCATGCGCAGGTTGACGATCTTCGGCTGACGGCTCTCGAGCGCGTCATGGTCGTCAGCCGGATACAGCCGGGCGAACTCTGACCAGCGGACGAACCGAAGCAGCGCCCACATGATGATGACGATGAGCAGCCACGGCAGCGCGAGTGCCCCGATGAAGGCGATGGCGCCGTAGTCCGGTCTCTGGGTCGTCGCACCGACGACTGCCGCGACCAGCAGCGCATCGGCGAACAGCACGATCGACAGGAACATGATGAGCTGTCGCCGGCCCATCTAGCCGAGCATCTCCTTGAGATATCGGCCTGTGTGGCTTCCCTTCACCTGCGCCACCGTCTCCGGTGGACCGGACGCCACGATGGTTCCGCCCTTGTCGCCACCCTCAGGACCGAGGTCGATGATCCAGTCCGCACCCTTGATCACGTCGAGGTTGTGCTCGATGACGACCAGCGTGTTCCCCTGATCCGCCAGGCGGTTGAGCACATGCACCAGCTTGGCCACGTCCTCGAAGTGCAGACCCGTGGTCGGCTCGTCGAGGACGTACAGGGTGTGCCCGGTCGATCCCTTGCCCAACTCGGTCGCCAGCTTGACGCGCTGCGCCTCACCACCGGAGAGGGTCGTGGACGGCTGTCCGAGCGTGAGATACGCCAGCCCGACGTCGCGCAGGCACTCGGCGAAACGGAGGATCTTCGGGTGGCTCTCGAAGAAGTCGCACGCATCCTCGACGGTCATGCTGAGCACATCAGAGATGGTCTTGCCGCGATACGTCACCTGCAGCGTCTCACGGTTGTACCGCGTGCCGCGGCAGACTTCGCACTCGACGAAGACATCCGGCAGGAAGTGCATCTCGATCTTCTTGGTGCCCTGCCCCTGGCACGCCTCGCAGCGGCCACCCTTGACGTTGAAGCTGAACCGACCGGGCAGGTAGCCTCGGATCTTCGCTTCCTTGGTCTGTGAGAAGAGCTTGCGCACATCGTCGAACAGGCCGGTGTACGTTGCAGGATTGCTTCGCGGCGTGCGCCCGATGGGCGACTGATCCACCTCGATCACGCGGTCGATCTGATGCAGACCGTTGACACGGTCGTGCGCCCCCGGTTTGGTGCGGCTGCCATGTAGGTGCTGCTTCGTCGATGCCAGCAGAATGTCGTTGACCAACGTGCTCTTGCCGGAGCCGGAGACACCCGTGACGCACACGATGCCGCCGAGCGGGAATGCCACGTCAACGGAGCGCAGGTTGTTGTGCCGAGCGCCCTTCACCGTGACAGCGGTGCGCGTCTTCATCGCCCGCCGCTCGGCCGGGGTCGGAATGGACGTCCGGCCGGACAGGTATGCACCGGTGATCGACTCGTCCGATGCGCACATCTCGTCAACGGTGCCCTGCGCGACAAGCCTGCCGCCATGCACGCCCGGGCCGGGGCCGAGATCCAGCACGTGATCGGCCGCCCGGATCATCTCCTCGTCGTGCTCGACGACCAGCACGGTGTTGCCGATGTCGGCCAGATGCCGCAGCGTACGGATCAGCCGTGCGTTGTCGCGCTGATGCAGGCCGATGGTCGGCTCATCGAGCACGTAACACGCGCCGACGAGCCCGCTGCCCACCTGCGTGGCCAGACGAATGCGCTGGGCCTCGCCGCCGGAAAGCGTCGCGGTCTTGCGACTGAGAGAGAGGTATTCCAGGCCGACGCTCGCGAGGAAGCCGAGCCGGGCCCGCACTTCGCGCACAATCGGGTCGGCAATCGCCCGCTGCTCATCGGTCAGCCGCAGCCCGTCGAGCACGCGCACAGCATCCTCGATGTTCAGCTTGGTGAAGTCGGCGATGTTCAGGCGATGTGGGTCGTCCGTCAGGCCATGGGCACGCCGTTCGTCAATCGCGGCGGCCGGAAGCGCTTCGTCCGACTCCAGGAAGACCGAGAGCGACGACATTTTCAGGCGGTCGCCGCGACACGTCGGGCAGACACGTTCGGCCATGAACTGGTGCAGGTGCTCCTTGGCCCACGTGGACTCGGTGTTGTGGAACCAGTTGTGCAGGAGGTTGAGCACGCCCTCCCACTCCGCGCCCCATGCCTCGGCCTCCGACTCGTCGGTGCCTTCCATGAGAATCGCGTAGACCTCTTCATCGAGCGCACCGATCGGCGTCGAGCCATCGATGCCGAAGTTGCGGCAGAAGCGACGCAGCAGCCTCGGGAAGTAGATGCCACCGGGCCCGTTCTTCTTCCACGGCGCGATACCGCCCTTGAGCAGCGGCTTGTCCATGTCTGGAACGACGAGGTCCTCGTCGAATTCGAGAATCGCCCCGAGTCCGCCGCAGGTCTCGCAGGCCCCGAAGGGACTGTTGAAGGAGAACATCCGCGGCTCGAGTTCCTCCAGGGCACACTCGGGATGGACGGCGCAGGCGTAGTGCTCGCTGTAGACGGTGTCCTTCCACGCACCGCCCGTTTCGATGCTGACATGGATGACGCCGCCGCCGGCCTTGAGGGCTGTCTCGATAGACTCGGCCAATCGCTGGCGCCCGTCCGGCTTGACGACAATGCGATCGACGACAGCCTCGATGGTGTGCTTCTCGTAGCGACCGAGCTTGAGCGGGTTGTCGCCACCACCCTTGAGCGCTTCACGAAGGTCGATGACATCACCGTTGACGCGAGCCCGAATGAAGCCCTGCTGGACCAGCGCTTCGAGAATGTCCTTGTGAAATCCCTTCTTGGCCCGCACGACCGGGGCGAGCAGCATCAGCCGCGTGCCCTCCGGCAGCGCACCGACGGCATCGGTGATCTGCGTCGGGTTGGATGATGAGATCGGCAGGCCGCAGCGCTTGGTGACGGTGCCGTCGCGCTTGGTCTTCGTGGGCGCCCAGCATGTCGGCGTGCCGCACCGCGCCACGAGCAGGCGCAGATAGTCGTAGATCTCGGTGCTGGTCGCGACGGTGGAGCGCGGGTTGTGTCCGCTGGAGCGCTGCTCGATCGCGATCGTCGGCGGCAAGCCCTCAATGTCCTCGACATCCGGCTTCTTGAGCTGGTCGAGGAACTGGCGAGCGTACGCCGACAGCGACTCCATGTACTTGCGCTGGCCCTCGGCGAAGATCGTGTCGAAGGCCAGCGATGACTTGCCTGAGCCGCTGAGCCCCGTGACGACGACGAGACGGTCGCGCGGAATCTCGACGTCGATACCCTTGAGATTGTGCTCGCGGGCACCACGCACACGAATCGAGCGGATGGGCTCGAGGCGTGCGTCGCCTTGCTTGGTGACGGCCTCGAGTTTCGGTTCCGCCGCTGAGGCAGGGCGCTTCGGCCTCGATCGCTTCTTCTTGGTCGCTGGTCGTTTCGTCGTCTTACCCCTACTCACCGGCACCGCTGCCCTCCTTGGATCAGGGCAGATGATAGGTCGGGAGAAGGAGCGATCGGGAGACGGGTTTTCCCGCGGCGAGCCTAGAAGTC
Organism: Planctomycetota bacterium; assembly: GCA_039818905.1. Classification (GTDB taxonomy): domain Bacteria; phylum Planctomycetota; class Phycisphaerae; order Phycisphaerales; family UBA1924; genus JBCBTA01. The sequence goes on along the minus strand of JBCBTA010000206.1, from coordinate 539 downwards.
GCGACGGGAGAAGACCAGGATCGCGATCGCCAACATGACGCCCTCGAATGCGAGCGAGGTACCGACGACCCAGAGGATGCTGCGGTCGCGCATGTACTTCTGCACGCGCATCTCTGGCGACCAGACTTCATCCGGACGCGTGGGACCAGCGGGCTCCCCCTGATCTTCCAGATCATCGAGATCGAAGTCCTGGGCCCGATCTGGCATGAAGGCATCGAGTTCGTCGAGGTCCAGCAGATTGCGCTCCAGCAGACCGATCGTCTCTCCGGTCTTGGGAATGAAGGTCTTGACGAGCATGACGTACCCGTGCCAGCGGTTGATTCCCTCGAGTGCCTCCTGCGCTTCGTTGGCGTCGGATCGGGCTTCATCGAGCCTGGACTCTGCACGCTCCAGCGCCTTGCGGCGACGATCGCTCGCGTCCTCACCCTGCTCCTCGATGTCCGCCCGCATCGACTCGATGCGCGGCTCGTTGAACGCGACCCACGTCTCGTTGAACTCGACGCCGAACTCGCGCTCGGCCTTCTGGCCGAGGAAGGCGG
>JBCBTA010000205.1:0-6212 GCA_039818905.1 Planctomycetota bacterium | reverse complement strand
TCTCGGCGTTCCGCGTCGCCCCGCCGGTGGAGCAGTCGATGAGGTCCACGCCTTCCTCTCTGAGTAGACGCGACGCCTTCACGGAATCGTCGAGGGTCCATCCGCCCTCAGCCCAATCGCTGCCCGAGGACGTCCCGCTCTTCGTGCGGCTGTCGTGCACCGATTGGGCTGAGGGCGGATGGACCCTCGACGATTCCGTGAAGGCGTCGCGTCTACTCAGAGAGGAAGGCGTGGACCTCATCGACTGCTCCACCGGCGGGGCGACGCGGAACGCCGAGATCCCGGTCGGCCCGGACTACCAGGTCCCGTTCGCCGAAGGCATTCGACGCGGCGCCGGGATTCCGACCGGTGCGGTGGGGCTCATCACCGAGCCCGCACAGGCCAATGCCATCATTGCTGATGGCAGGGCGGATCTGGTCCTGCTGGGTCGGCAGCTCCTGCGTGAACCACACTGGCCGGCCCGTGCGTGGGTCGAGCTGAAGCCCGACACGTCGTCTCCGATCACAGGGAAGTACGGCTATGCGCTCCGAGAGACGCGCCCGAGGTAAGAGAGCGTGCCGGATGAGCACGCCGCGAACCTGAGACGCGAGATGCAGTGGCTCGTGCCGAGTGCACTCCCACAGCGCCGGCGCCATCAGGTCCAGCCACGGACTGCGCGCATCGAGTCGCGCGAAGATCGCCGCGATCAGGCGCTGGCTCTCCGGGCGACGGACGAATCGGCGCTACCAGCAGCACTTCTGCGGCGGTGCGCTCTGGATGTGGCGGAACTTGAAGTACTTCTTCTGCCACCACGGCACGGGGAAATCAAAGCTCTCATCATCCACCAGGTCACTGGTCGAGTAGATCTCGCCTTCGTAGAGCACGGTCAATCGCAGGTTGTTGGTGCCGCGGGCTCGCAGCCGATCCAGGATGCGCGCAAACTCGATGCGCGGGATGCTGTGTCCGTCGCGAAGGGCGTTGCGGTAGCGGCCCCGGACGCGCCGATCGACGTCGAGGAGCTCGACCACGTCCTCCTGGAAGCCGAAGAACTTGATCGGATTCGAGCCCAGCAGGTAGTGGTTCGAGCGCTCTCCCTCCGTGGTGAGATTGCTGAACATCGAGAGCGTGCCCGCGGTACGCAGGCCGAGATAGTTGTTCATCCCAAAGAAGACCATGAACCCGATCGCCGCCCAGTGCAGTGGGGCCTGGGGGAGTCTCATGTTGAAGCGCGGTGTACCGGTGCGGAAGAAGTAGCAGATCCAGATGGGTGCGAAACCCACGATCAGCAATACCCCTTCGAGGGAGTGATTCACCGCATCACCCGTCTTGATCCGCTCGCTCGCCAGGAACAGTTGCATGAACACGAGGCCCGCGGCGAGCCCCGACATGTACCGACGGCCGGGGATGCGGTCGATGACGTCAGGCGCGACGAACAGCCACAGCAGCGACATGCCCACGCAGCTGAAGTCGGCGAACTGGACGGGCGCCAGCAGCGCATGCACGAGCAGGAGCATTGCCACGCCGATCTTCCGTGTTCTCCTCCAGACAAACAGGATCCCCGGCAGGAGCTCCATCAGGACGACCGACAGTGGGACGAACCGCTGAATCGGGGCCGGCAGCTCCTCGACGTCCACGCGAAACACCGACAGATAATCCTGCATCTTGTCGAACGCGCAGCTGACCTCGGGATTGAAGAAGTCCGAGTTGAGCTTGTGGAAGCCCGCGAAGAAGTACATCAACAACACGATCCATCGCAGCGTGGCGACGACCTGCTCCGTTCCGGGTTCTGGCCGGACAAAGCAACGGCGGATCTGCTGCGGAGTCAGGAAGAGACAGATGAACAGAAGGATGTTCGAGTGATTGGCCAGCCCCGGCCACTTGTCGATGTTGCGCGCGCTCAGCAGCGCGATGAATGCCAGGAAGACCCATTCACGGAAGCGGTCAAACTGCAGGAACGCCCAGATCAGCAAGATGGTGATGACTGTCTCGAACGGGTGATCCCACTCCTCGGCGGCGTGGAACAGGAACCCGAGCATGAAGAAGAGCTGAAAGGCCCAGAAGTGCCTGTCCTGCGGACTCTCGGCTGGCTTCGCGAGGGCGATCACGGGACGCGTGTCCTTGGACTGTCCGCCTCTTCATGTCGGAGACGATGATGACTGGGATGCCCGAATGAGATCGACCGGCGGATGGAATGTCCGCTGGCAGGTGAGATTGTGCTGGCAGACAGGCGAAGCACGCAACTCATCAAGTGCGACACCCGCCGGTCGAGGGCCCGGTGTCCGACCCGCGAGGCTCAAATCCATTGCCCCTCTTCGCACGAGAAAATCCCCCTCAGCGATGCGGAGAGACCCTCTGCCTCCGTAAGGCGGACGCAGCCGGAGTCCGCCATCGGATCAGCAGATCCTGATTCGGGGACGTGTTTCGTGATGCGTCATGTTCACGCTCACTCTCCACCAGTGACGCAGGGCCCTCGCGAAGACGCAGTGTTGAGCGGAGGCGATTGTGGCGATCGACACGCTGCTTGCACACCTGTAGACGCAAACCGAGACGATCGTGTTCTCGCCAACTGACGTGTAGCATCCGTCGATGCGCATCTGCCTCTTGACCACCCAGGATCTTGATGCCCAGCCGTTCCCCGATGACGACTGGCCTTGCGACCCCCGGCCCTTTCTCTCAGAACACGACTGGCATGTCGCCGTTCTCGAGGGAAAGACACAGGCCGTCGCGCATGTCGAGAGGCTCATCAAAGAGGGGTACGACCTCTTCTTCAATCTCTGCGACGGCGCTGAAGATCAGGACCTTCCTGGGATCGAAGTCATCCAGACCCTCGAAGAGAGCCGCGTCCCTTTTGTGGGAGCTGTCTCGACCTGCTACGAACCTTCAAGGGCACGGATGAAGGAGGTCTGCCGCGAACTGGCCATCGCGACCCCGGAGTGCGTCTTCGCAACGAGCAGCGCCCAGGTGGAACACGCGGCTCGGACACTCCAGTTCCCGCTCTTCGTCAAGCATCCGAGCAGCTACGCCAGTGTGGACCTCAGTCGTCGCTCTCGTGTGCAGACGCCGGCAGGGCTGCGCATTCAAGCCAGAAAGATGATGACCCGACACGGCGGGGCCCTGATCGAGCGCTACATCGACGGCATCGAGTGCACGGTTCTCGTCGCCGAGAACCCCGACGATCCGGATCAACCGACGGCATACACACCGGTGCAGTATCGCTTTCCCAAGGGCGAGCATTTCAAGCACGCCGACCTGAAGTGGGTGGACTACGACGCCCTCCAGTCCTTCCCCGTGCCGGACAAACAACTGGCGGCACGCCTGAAGGACGAAGCCGCGAGGTTCTTCGTTGCCCTCGGCGCAGCGAGCTTTGCCCGATGTGACTTTCGTGTCGATGCGTCCGGAACGCCCTACATGCTGGAGATCAACCCCAACTGCGGCGTGTTCTACCCGCCCTCGGATCCAGGCAGCGCTGACATCTGCCTGCTCCATGATCCGGCGGGACACGAGGGATTCGCGCGGCAACTCGTGGAGTCCGCGATGGCTCGTTCCCGTCGGTCACAGGCGCAGCCTCGATGAAGCTGCTGGTCCGGATGCGATAGAGGCACAACGAGCGCAAAGAACAACGCCCCTCACACGAAGTGAAGGGCGTTCATTCAAGCGAGGCGGACGGGACTCGAACCCGCAACCACCGGATCGACAGTCTACGACTAGTGGCGCACGGTGATGCGCGCAACATGTAGCGGCGCACGTTGCTTGCGCGAGTTATGCACCATGATCCGGACGGGTGTTCGGGTAAGAAAGGCCGCGTTTCTCGATCAAAAACAGGGGTAGAACTCCGCCGGGGGTAGTCCGGCGGGGGTAGTGACGCGCTGGGCGAGGAGCCGAAGCCGACGTAGCGCAAGCGGACGGCGCCGGATAGCGAGTGTGCAATGGCCCCTGAACAGGCTTCTGTGAATGAGACGATCGATGGCGGTTCGAGAAGGTGCGCGGAGTGACGCTGTGCGCAGATGCGACTACAGATCGGTGCGAAGTCGCAAACGCGGAGCCTCATCCGTCCAGTGCGGGGCATGCCCCGGGAAAGGCTGCATCCAGCTCTTGACTGTTCGATCAGAGACACCAAGCTGGTCGGCAAGCCCGATCGCATCGACGCCAAGCAGCGTCATGGCTTCGCGCGTGACGCGTGCAAGCAGTGATGGATTCTCAGAGGGAATATCGACCGGCTCACGTTTGTTCCAGCCGCGCCTGCTGATCCCGATGTGTAGATTCCTGTACTGCTGCTGCGTGACTCGTCCCACCCTTCGTGCAGCACGAACCATTGCTGCCACGGAGCACTTCCATCGGGGCTTCAGACCGAGAAATGCATCCAGCCGGACGCTTGCAGGGCACTCCGCTCGAAAGTCAGCGGTAGGCATCAAAAACGCTCCTGCAAACAGATTCGCTTCGTCCTCTGCGTCTTTATAGTCCACAGGTCTGGCGTCGTGCAGCACGATGTGGCCGAGCTCATGCGCGATCGAGAATCGGACGCGATCGAACGGCATCGACGAGTCAACCCAGATGATCGGCGGGAGGCCCGGCGCCTGCTGATACAGCGCACGCATCTGTGGCACGCCAAATTGTCGGTGGATGACGATGCAACCTGCTCGCTCAACTGTCGCCACCAGGTCATGGATTGGGCCGCGTGGAAGCTGTAAAGAAAGCCGCAGCATGTTGGCGGCCCTCTCAGCATCGAACTCGTGTCTATCTATCATGCCCGGCAAGATCGCATGTGGACCTGGATCGAAGTCAGCGATGTTGAGCAAGTCGCGCAACGCCGCGGCCTCGAGGACGCACGCGCTTTCGAAGGCCCGCACGGGCTTCTGGGGTCCAGTCTTCAGTCTGCGATGGTAGAACGTCGAGAGACCCATTGATCCCGTGTACATCTCACGGGACAGCGCTTTGATCGGTACATCGAGTGCTTCGGCGAGGAGACGGACCTGCTGCGGTTTTGGATCAGATTCACGTCGTTCCCATCGGGAGATCGTCTGAGCGCTGATACCAGTCTGTTTCGCGAGCGCAGCGAGCGTCAGACCGCGCGCTGTCCGGGTGAGCTCGAGTGTCAAAGGGTCGAGTGGGCGTGAGCCGGGCATGTGTGCACCACAGGATTGGGGTCGTACTGTGAGGTCAGGCGATGTCCGCGCGGAGCGCGTGATAGGTCTCGTGTACCTCAGGGCTGATCCGCACGAGCACATCATCGGTTGGGATGTCGATGGCGATGCAATCCACGCCACCGCCAGCCAATTTCAGACCGACGCCGTTGTATTGGCCAGCGGCCTCGCCACTGAAGTAGACCAGATCCACAACAAGCCCCTCCTCAATGGCGATGTCCAGATCATCCTGCTCGGCGAAGAGACTGTAGCGGAAGGAAACAGCACCCATCGCACGCACCGCCCGCGTCGGGTAGTTGGACGTTCGGCCCTGAGCGTCTGCCTTCTTCAGTCGCAGGGGCAACCCATCGAGTAGGAACACTGCAGGGTGGCCGTTGCGCTCGCGAATGCAGTCGATCAGATGGCCCTCGACGGGTGAGCAGAGTGACCGGGCATAGCGGTACACGAGGTCATTGGTCTGACTGCGAAGTGCGGTGATGTGTTTGAAGCCGACGATGCGCGCGGCCTCGTCGGCGTTGAGCCGCGCCGCAGCGATATGGCCAAGGTCGATAGCGGCCGCAAGCAGTGCGAGTGTGTTGCAGTGGCGTGCTTGGATCTGTGCGAGAAGGTCCGGGCGCTGATCTTCCGTGTTCGGCATGTGTCAAGGGTAGGTCGCCCGGGCCGTCTCTGCAACAATTACAGTCAGATTTCTCGGATTTTGTATCAAAAGCCCATTTCAAGAACTTGAGTGCGGCTGGTCCCGTTCATTCCGCGGCCCGCAGTAGATTGGCTGCCGCAGGATCACGCCGCTGTACACCCACAACACATCACTCCCCTTGGAGACTGATGGACGACGGCTGCAGCCATGACGCGCTCACCAGTCAGGATAGGGCCGGTAGGGCGCGGGATGTGGGTCGGTGATGACACCGACCCTGCGGGCGATGGAGCGTGCAGGCGGCCGCCGTTTGGGAGCGGACGGTTTCGCTGTGTTGTGGTGGTAGAACCGGGGGTAGTGGCGTGCTGAGGCACGGCATCACGGTACCGCGCCGCGCATGATAAAGCCCGCATTTCTGCGGGCTTAACCGAAGCGAGGCGGACGGGACTCGAACCCGC
>JBCBTA010000204.1:0-6240 GCA_039818905.1 Planctomycetota bacterium | reverse complement strand
TTCGTTGAGGTTGATCAGACGAATCTCCAGCTCGCCGCCGATGCGCGGATCTCCAGCTTCGATCGTGACCTCGACGAAGATGATCCGAGCGATCCGGACGATCCCGGTATCGAAGTGGATTTCGACAACGTGGTGCTGGAGGCCTTCGCGCCATGTAGTCCGGCTGACATTGCAGGGCCGTATGGTGCGATCACATCAACCGATGTCACCACGTTCATCGGCCTCTTCGACGCACTCGATCCTGCGGCGGACGTCGATGGAACGCCGGGTGTTGACTTCCTCGACATGGTGACGCAGCTCAATGCTGTGGCTGCGGGCTGTCCGTCGGAGTGACCGGCCGGAAGGCAAGCCGCCACGGCTGACCCGCTGTTGCCGTGAAGAAACCGAAGAGCAGCAGCGCCATGGACACACCCAGGAAGCCGAAGGTCGGGCCGGCGTACCACGCGCCGGGATCAAGTGAGATCATCCGAGGTGGGACGAGCGTGAGCAGCACGAACGAGAGGGTGGCGGGAAGCAGGCCGAGGCGATAGAGGACGAACACAATCGTCGCCGACCCGCTCATGCTGGTGATCAGGACGCTGCTGATGGCCACGTCCTGTCGCGTGAGGACGCTGAAGGTCGTGGCAGCGACGACCATCAGGATCGGTGCGATCCACTTCGGGCCCGGTGTCACGAGCTTGATGCCCACGAAGACGAGCATGAATGTCAGCGCTGCGGTCATGGAGACCAGCGGTAGCCGAAACCACGATCCAAGCATGAGGTCCGGGTTCAGCGCCGCCAACATGAACCGGTAGCGGTCTCGACCTCTCACCATCCGCAGACGCCAATCAGAGAACGCCCCTGGCACGCCGCCAGGGGCGTTTTTGCTGATCGCCTTGCCCGGAATGGACCTTTTCTTCCGCAGCGGTGTCGGTTGGCACAGGTGGCTGCCGTGTTCGGGGGTGAGACGAGCCAATGTGGGCTCACGAGCAGACCCATTCGTTGGAGCAGACGCACGATGTATCGCACCAGAACCCTGACCGCTCTGGCACTTCTCGCCCTCGCATCCCCCGCGCTGGCGGACTACGGGGTCCTTCGATTCACCGGCACGGTGTCCGAGATCCTCCAGTTCGATCCCGCGCTGAGTCTCACAAGCACCTTTGAGATCGGCGATCCCTGCTCCGGCACCATCACGATCCAGACGAGCGCGCCCGACTCGTCCGGTGCATTCAACACCGGAGAGTTTGACGATGCGGTCGTCGTCGTCACCCTCGCGACAGACTCGTACACCTTCACGCAGCGGGCGTCCGGTGGTGGGTCCATGGACTACAGCGACAACAACCTGAACGGTCCATTCCAGGGCGATCACGTCCGGCTCGGCGCGGCGATCGATGGTCCCCCGGTGGATGGCGCTACACCGAGGGGCTTCTTCATGCAGTTCTCCGATGCGGACGACACGGTCTTTCCCGATGGTCCCTCGACCAAGTCACTCTGGCCCTTCCCTGCGCCCGTCTCCGAGTTCGAAGTCGCCGAGATGGGTGTGGACTTCGCTGTACCGGACACGGGCGATGAAGACGAGGGCGAAGGAGTCCCCGCACCGGTCTGCGCCGGCACGCCCATGGACAGCGTCGGGATCGTCATCTTCAACATCGACTCGCTGGAGCTCGTCACGCCGTGCACCGGCGACTTGGACGGCGACGGTGACACCGACCTCAGCGACTTCACCACGCTCGCCAGCGACTTCGGCTGCGTCGCCACCAATCCCGAGTTGGTGACCATCGAGTTCGGCGGCTACATCAGCGAGCTCGACTCCAGCGGTGGCGTCGATTTCAGCGGCACGCTGCTCCCGTTCCTGCCCGTCGTCGGCACCGCGACCTACGACCGCACAGTCCTCGACAACAGCACGTCCAACTCCGGTGGTGAGTTCTTCGGCGCCGTCCAGGGCCTCTCCATCGAGATCAACGGCTGCTACACGGCGGAGTGGATCCCCGGTGAGAACGCTGTCACGACCCGAAACGACGTGATGGTTGGTCGCGTTGATACCTTCACGATCGACCAGTTCGGACTCGTCGGGGCCACCATCGACAACGGCCAGCCGCAGCGGGCACTCCTGAAGTTCGTCGATGGCGACGGCCAGTTCTTCGCGAACGACGCCGATGCGCAGAGCCTCGCGGTCGTCCCCGACTTCTCCTTGAGCGACGGCAACAACACGCTGGAGATCGACTTCCTCGACTTCAGCAGCGGCCAGCCGGAGACGGGCGTCGTCAGGGCAACGCTGACGTACGTTCGCGTGGTGCCGACGCCCGGCGGCTGCGTCGCGGAGCTTGACGGCGACGGCGACACCGATCTCGGCGACTTCACCATGTTCACCACCGGCTTCGGCTGCTCACAAGACTAACCGACAGCGTGTTCTCCTCGATGGGTGGAAGACGCCTCCGGCATTCCGTCGGGGGCGTCTTCGTGCGCGCAGGCGTCACCGCGGCCATGGACCATCGCAGGTCACGTTGACGAACGTGTCGCCATCAAGGCGATACAGCCCGAGCCAGCCGCCGACCCAGATACGTCCGGTGCGATCCTGGAACGTGCTCTGCGGTGCAGTCGTCGCAAGGCCGTCCGGGATTGAGAAGTTCCGGACGTCCTCGCCGCGGACGCGGTACAAGCCGAAGCCCTCGACCGGAAACCAGATGGCGCCCATGTCGTCCTGGAAGAGGTCCCACGCCTCCGATCCCTGCACACCATGCTCTGGCCCGAAGTGTGTGAAGGACTCCCCATCCCATGCGCACACGCCGTTGTGATGTGTCGCGAACCACATGGTGCCGTCGTCGCTCTCGAGGATGCAGTTCACGACATCGTGGCACAGCCCGTCTTTCGTGGAGAGGTGCTCCAGTGCCGTGCCGTCCCAGATGTACACGCCGCCATTGACCGCGAACCACATGCGGCCTTTCGCGTCTTCGATGATCGAGTGCACGATCCACGGGCTCGTGACGCCGCGGGTCTGATCCGGCTCGGACGCCGGGAGATCGAACGTGGTGAACGTCTCACCATCGAAGCGGGCAACGCCCTCGAGCGTGCCGATCCACAGCAGACCTTCGCTGTCCAGTGTCATGCACCAGACGTCGTTGCAGCGCAGGCCGTCCTTCTCGGTGTAGTTGGTGAATGATGCACCGTCGTACATCGAGATCCCGCCGTTGGTCCCGAACCAGACGGCGCCGTCGGCATCCTCGAGCATGGCGCGCACGGCGTGACCGCCGAAGCCCGAGTGCGGCATGTGGTACGTCAATGTGGTGTCATCGCCGGCGAGTGTGCACTGGACGACGCCATCGCCGTTGGTCCCGAGCCACAGATCGCCGCGGTTGTCCTGAAAGATGCGGCGGATGAACGGGCTGATCTGCTCGTGGGCGCTCGGGGTGTCGGCGTTGGACGTCTCTGCGTCCTCAAACTCGGGCAGCACTTGCGCACTGGCGATGGGGAGCAGGGAGGCGAGCGTTGTGATGCTAAGGATGACGATGCGCTTCATGGTGCTTTGCTCGCTTCGAGGGGCGGTGGTCGGGGCCGTGGCCTGTTCTACCGACACGTCAGGGCACCGGCTGACGTGTCCCGGTCGATTGTGCCGGAAAAACCCTTGAGTCGAGGGTGTTTGCCCTCGATGGAGACAGGAGTCAAACTTCCATCTCCGGGGTGTGTCATTGCATCGACGCATTTCGGAGACCCCCATGCTGCATGTCAGACTCGGCTGTCGGCTCCTTATGGATGCGGTGGTGTCGCGCGACGGCATCAAGATCTACCTCGATGGCCTCCCCGTCGATGTCGCCAACATCAAGACGCATCCAAACCCGCCCGGCTCCACCGTTCGGTAGCGGGCGATCTCCGGGGCCCGCCCGCGATGGTCGTGCGGCGGATCAGCGTTGTGCTGTTCACACTCCTCGGAGACTCTGATGTCACGCACACGACACGACAGTGCCTGCCTCGGCGCGCTCCTCTCGGTCATCCTCACCACTGTCTCGGCCAGCACATCCGTGCGGGCCGGTGATCTCGATCCGCCACCCGGCCCAATCGCGCCGACCATGGTGTCGCTCGAGAAGCTGGCGCCGGGTCGCTGCGTGAGTGATCTTCCGGGTGATCCGAGCGCGCTTCACGTCATCTCGCAGTCCGGGAAGTACTTCCTCGGGGCAGATGTCGTCGTCACGGGCTCGACGCACGGGATCCTGATCGATGCCGATCATGTCACGCTCGACCTCAACGGATTCTCGATACACGGTGCGCCTGGTTCGCTCGACGGGATTCATGTCGTTGCCGGGCTCTCCCGCGGCATCAAGATCAACTCGGGCCTCGGCGGCATTCCGGTCGCCCACGGCACGGGCTCTCGCATCGTTGGATTCGGTGGTGACGGCGTGCACGTCGCCGGCGCCACGTCTATGTCGATCAGCGGTATCACGTCCATGGGCAATGGCGGTGACGGATTCGAACTGTTCGGAAGTGGTGGGACGATCAGCGGCCTTGACATCGTCATCCTCGTCACTGACTGCGCCGCTCAATCCAATGGCGGGCATGGAATTCTCGTCGGTCCGGCCGTGTCCAAGGCCGTGGGTGTTGATGACAAGTTCAGCTATGCCTGTGAACGCGTGCTCTCCTGCATGAACGGGCAGGATGGTCTCCGTGTCGAGGGCACGGAGGTGGTGCGGCTCAATGCCGTCCGATGCTTCACCAATGCGGGTGACGGCATCGAACTGTACGTCCCAGGACGCGATGGTTACGAGGGGTATGTCAGTGTCGAGAAGTGTGAGAGCAATGCCAACGGGGGGTATGGCGTCTTCGCTGCCGCGCAGCCCAATGGGCTGGGGACGTTCACCGAGGCAAAGGTCTTCGGTTTCGGCTCCGGAGCCTGCGGCAACGGGCTCGGCGGATTCAGCATGCAGGACGTCATCGACGCGACGTTTGAGCACTGTTCCGCCGCGCGAAACAGTGGGGCGGGCTACGCGTGCGCACTCGCCCCCGGTCAGTCGGCCCGGGCAAGCGTTCGGCTCAGCGGCTCGACGGCAACCGACAATGAGGGTCAGGGCGCCCTGGTGCTGCTGCCTGTCGATGTCTCCGGAGCCGTGACCGTGCACGGTGGCGCATTCCGCGGCAACGGCGGCGGAGGAGGCGGCGGTGTGCTCTCCCCGGGCATCGACATCGATTCGTCCGGCGGATCGCCCGATCCCGCGGCCCCGTCGATGCTCGAGGTGCATGTCGAGAACGTGGACATCGCTGCCAGCGGTAGCGATGGACTGCGCGTGCGCATGCATCATGAAACTGCCAAGGCGATCATCGCCAACATGCGGGCGCGTCTGTGCGGGGGCAGCGGCATCGATATCGGGCCGCCCGATGGTGCCGTGCCGACGGGAGCGCTGGAGGTGACGCTGGATCACGTGCAGTGCGCATCGAACGGCGCGGATGGCGCTCGCGTCTCCGGTTCCGTGGTCGTGGACGACGGCGACTTCCCGCGCAATGTCGGCAACGGTCTCGCCATCAGCGGCTTTCCTGGAACGCAGGCTGCCGGCTCGCACTGCCGGGGATCGAGCGCCAACGGTAACGGCGGAAACGGCATCTCCATGTTGGGTGTCCAGGGTGGTGAGATCGACCACTGCTCCGCGCATGGCAATGGGGGAACGGGCATCGAGATCGGCGACTCGCCGCTGCCGGGCGGCTCGGTCAGCTTCGGCCTTCGGATGGACCAGTGCTTTGCGACCGGCAATGGCGTGGGCATCGCGGTGACCGGCGAGCACATCGTGCTGCGCTCCGCCGCGTCCCACAACACGACGAACATGTCCATCGGCGCGGACGTCTTCACCGGTCCCGATGCCACAAGCCCCGCCTGGATCTGCGTCAAGCCGTACGACTGGCCCTGATGGCATGCGCCCGGCGTCGTGGCGTCGGGTGCCGGTCGGAACGTCTCGCCTTCAACGAAAAACGCCCCTGGCGGGCAGCCAGAGGCGTTTCGTCGATCAACACGGGCGAAGGGAGTCGAACCCCTAACCTCCTGATCCGTAGTCAGGTGCTCTATCCAATTGAGCTACGCCCGCTCCTCGGCCGGTTGATGGCCGATGGGTCAAGATAGCCGTGCCGGGCAGCCGCGGCAACTGTCGGGGGCCATGCGGGCCGCCTGATGCCCCTGCAATCCCGATGCGGGCTGCCGGTTGCCTCGGCTGCCCGGCACGGCTATCTTGACCCATCGGCCATCAACCGGCCGAGGAGCGGGCGTAGCTCAATTGGATAGAGCAC